>NZ_BMYZ01000001.1:1824356-2128415 GCF_014652535.1 Cellvibrio zantedeschiae
TATGCAAAAAACCAGGTAAAAGCGCACAAAGATACAATCGAGCTTTTCAACAAAGCTGCGGTGTCACCTGATGTTGAGCTTGCCAGTTTTGCAGTAGCAACTTTGCCTAAATTAGAACACCACCTCCACTCTGCCGAAGCTCTGGCAAAAACCTACGAAAAGAAATAAGCCATATGCTGTAACAATGCAGGCCCCGTCTGCATTGTTACAACAACTCAAATTAGAGATCACTTCCATGCCACAAGGTAGTAAAGCCAAATACACCGAAGCCCAGAAGAAAAAAGCTGAGCATATTGAACAGAGTTATGAGCAAAAAGGTGTATCGGAAAAGCGCGCCGAGTCCATTGCTTGGGCAACAGTTAACAAACAATCTGGTGGCGGGGAAAAATCCGGATCTGGAAAAACAAAGCCTGAAAGCCAAAAGGCCGCGGCGAGAAAAGACTCTGCACAAAAAGCTGCCTCAACAAAACATAAAAAATTAGAATCCGGGTCGCTTGAGTCGAATACAAAGCAAGAATTGCTCGCTAAAGCTCGCTCAAAAAACATTCCAAATCGCTCATCCATGAATAAAACAGAATTAATTCTCGCATTGCGTAAACCATCCTAAAACTAAACTTCAAGTACACGCTACATTGCTCCCTCTCCCCGGTTCCCCCAGAACAACTTATGTGCGTTTCCATACAGAGCCTATCTTGCCTGAATGTTATTAATACATTCGTATCTATGTCGATTCGCTGTAGCTGGGGAAGCCTAAAATGCCCGATTGGAATGATTATCTGCCGGAATTAAAATTACTATTAACCGCACTCATCGTGGTAGTAATTCTAAAAATACTGGCGCCCTGGTTGACACGTTTGATCACACGCATAGCGGCACCTTTTTCTTTTGCGCGCGACATATTGGAACGTATTAAACCGCCCATCCATTTGTTAATTCCATTGTTAGGTTTGCGCGCGGTATTAGGCTCTGCACCGAACGATTTATCTTTTATTGATCAAGCGAGACATTTCACCACTCTAGCAATAATCGCCACTTTCACTTGGCTTGGAATAAGGATAATAGGAGCGGCACAGGACATTATTATTCAACGCCACCCTGTGGATGTGATTGATAACCTTGCAGCTCGGCGCGTGCAAACGCAGACCAAAGTGTTAGTGCAAACCCTGGGATTTTTTGTGTTGCTATTTGGTATTTCGGCAATGTTAATGACCTTCCCTGGCGCCCGACAATTTGGTACCAGCTTGTTAGCATCTGCGGGTTTAGCTGGTTTAGCAGTCGGCTTCGCAGCAAAACCCGTGCTCGGAAATTTGATTGCAGGCCTGCAGCTGGCATTTACCCAGCCAATTCGTTTAGATGATGTGGTTATTGTTGAAAATGAATGGGGACGGGTTGAAGAAATTACGGGCACTTATGTGGTTATCCGTATTTGGGATGACCGCCGTTTGATTGTGCCTTTGCAATATTTTATTGAAAACCCTTTCCAAAACTGGACGCGCAAAACATCAAACCTCATCGGTTCGCTTTTCTTATGGGTCGACTACGCGATGCCGCTAGCACCCTTGCGCAAAGAGCTCGAAAGCCTTTGCGCACAATCACCCGATTTATGGGATGGCAAAGTTTGCGTGTTGCAAGTTACCGAAGCTACTGACAAAGCGATTCAGCTGAGAATTTTAGTTAGCACAAAAGATTCTTCCAGCAATTGGGATTTGCGTTGTTTTGTGCGTGAAAAATTAATTAATTTTATAGCCTTGAACCATCCGGAATGCCTGCCCCAAGTGCGTGCCAATTTACATGAAGAAACACCCAAAGCGGCTCCTGTTGAACAACAGATTCGCGAGGCGGAACACCAGCCGGCGGTTTAACGACCTGCATTTAACTAGCGGATTATTTATAAAATACATTCTTGCAAAAAATGAGTGAAAGAAAAGGCGATAGAAATAGGAAACTTATGCACTAGCAGTTAGTCACCAGTTAAACGCTTCATTTTCGAACACTGCAAGTTGCTTGATTTTTTATCATCATTGCCAAACTTATTGGCGCTATCAGCATTATGGAGTTGTTATGCATAGCCCTCTTAATCGAGCACATTCTAGCCCTGTGAACCCCACAGTTCATTCGCAGAGGCGCATGCTGGAATCTCATGCTGCTCATACAGATACCAATCGTCGCAGTCGCCGCAATATTTTATTTGTTACCTCGGAGCACGCCGATTTAATTAAAGTCGGTGGATTGGGTGATGTATCCAGCGCTTTGCCGAAGGCCCTGTTAGCTTTCCACGATATACGCGTTTTAATCCCGGGCTATTTTAGTGTTCTCAACAGCGATCATCGAATAGATATCATTGCTCACCTACCCGCTTACGCAAATTTGCCTGAGTGCGATTTAGGATGCATGCAGATAAAAAATGGCCCGATTATTTATGTGTTGATATGCCCCGAACTTTATGAGCGGGAGGGAAACCCCTACAGCAATACCGATGGCCAGGACTGGAGCGATAATCATATTCGATTTGCGCGACTTGGATTAGCGGCTGCACAAATTGCGCAGATGGGAAATAAACTTGATTGGTCACCGCACATTATCCACGCCAACGATTGGCCTGCAGCGCTTGCCCCTGCTTATATAAAATGGCAAGGCATAAATATCCCCAGTGTTTTTACCGTTCATAATCTTGCGCACCAGGGTTTATTTTCGCCCGACTGTTTACCAGCTTTGGGTTTGCCTTTAGATGTTTTCACCATTGAGGGAATGGAGTTTCACGGCAAAATATCTTTTCTAAAAGCAGGCCTCGTTTACGCGAGCCATATAACTACCGTTAGCCAAACATACGCACGCGAAATTACCACGCCTGAACACGGATGCGGTCTTGATGGATTATTAAAAACAAAATTCAACCAGGGTTTATTAAGCGGCATTATCAACGGCATTGATGAAAGCTGGGAGCCACTTTCAGATCCGCATTTGGTAGAAGGTTTTGGCGCGCGCCAATGGAGCCGCAAGCTCGCCAACACTCGCCACGTTGAAAAACTGTTTGGTTTGCACCATAGCAACGGACCTTTATTTGCAGTGGTGTCGCGCTTGGCACATCAAAAAGGTTTGGATCTCACATTGGGCGTTGTAAAAACAATTGTGCGTGCCGGTGGCCGATTGGTCGTTATGGGTACCGGAGAGTCTCGCCTGGAAGCTGAGCTGGAACGTCTCGCTCGCCAGCATCCCCAGCAAATTGGAGTGCACATTGGTTTTAATGAAGCCGAAGCGCGAAGAATTTTTGCTGGCAGTGATTTTCTTTTAATGCCTTCGCGTTTTGAACCTTGCGGATTAAGCCAAATGTATGCGCAAAGTTTTGGCTCACTGCCTATTGCTCACCGCACCGGCGGTTTAGTAGATACGATTGAAGACGGTGTGACGGGATTTTTATTTCGTGGTGCCAATATAGAAAGTTATCGCAACGCAGTGCAACGTGCACTTTATGTTTTTAAACATCCTAATCTTTTATCTGCAATGCGTTGTCGCGCCATGGCGTCCCCACCTTTTTGGCAAGACTCTGTGCAACCTTACGATAATCTTTATCGAAGCTTGTTGAAAAAGAGTGAGAACGGAAAGGTTATTTTTGGAAACTGGAGGGCGCCCGCATGACCCAACATCAGGGTGCATTTTTAAACCAACATCATGGTGCATTTTTAAACAAGGATGGCACTACACATTTTGCGCTGTGGGCACCAGACGCACGCACGGTAGCGCTTGAGTTGGGCAAGGGGGATTTGGTTCATAACTTATATAAAGACCATGATGGTTGGTATAAAGCCACAATTGAATGCGCAGCAGGAACTGCATACCGCTATTTGATCAATAATGAATTACATGTTCCCGATCCAGCTGCACGCCGCCAATTGGATGATGTGCACGGTTGGAGCTGTGTTGTTGATCAAGCCTATCCCTGGAAAACGGTGACTTGGCACGGCCGCCCGTGGCACGAGGCAATTATTTATGAATTGCACGTTGGCGCTTTGGGCGGTTTTAGTAAAGTTGAAGAAATGTTACCTACGCTGGCCGAGCTAGGTATTACCGCCATTGAACTTATGCCGCTTAACGAATTTCCTGGCGAACGCAATTGGGGCTATGACGGCGTGCTCTTATTTGCGCCCGAATCTTCTTACGGAACGCCAGAACAACTTAAAAGTTTGATTGATAGCGCGCATGCCTTAGACATGATGGTCATTGTGGATGTTGTGTATAACCACTTCGGCCCCGATGGAAATTATCTCGGTCAATATGCCAAACATTTTTTTCGCACCGATATAAAAACCGGCTGGGGCGATGCGATTGATTTTCGCCAACAGCCAGTGCGTGATTTTTTTATTGAAAATGCGCTCATGTGGATTCTTGATTACCGTGTTGATGGATTACGCATTGACGCAGCACATGCCATTAAAGACAAAAATTTTCTGTTGGAACTTTCAGAACGTGTGCGCGGTGCAGTGTTACCGAGCCGCCACGTACACTTAGTTTTGGAAAATGAAGACAATGCCGCAAGTTTGCTGACAAACGGTTTTGATGCCCAATGGAATGATGACGGCCATAATGTTTTGCATCACCTGCTCACTAACGAGCATGAAGGCTATTACGCTGATTTTGCAGATTCGCCCACAACAAAACTGGCGCGCTGTTTGAGCGAAGGATTTATTTACCAGGGCGAGTACACGCCCCGTGGTCGCTTGCGTGGCGAAATAAGTAAAGACCTACCACCGACAGCATTTGTATTGTTTTTGCAAAATCACGACCAGGTTGGCAATCGCGCTTTTGGTGAGCGTTTAATTCAATTGGCAGATCCGGATGCGCTGAAAGCAGCCGTTGGTCTATTACTACTCTGCCCTATGATTCCGCTGCTATTTATGGGTGAAGAATGGGGCTGCAAAAAACCATTTTTATTTTTTACCGATCATCACGACGACTTAGCGAAAGCGGTGTGTGAAGGTAGGCGCAAAGAGTTTGAAAGCTTCGCAAAATTTAATGATCCCGAAATGCGCGAAAAAATTCCCAACCCCAACGAGCTGGCTACTTTTACCCAATCGATTCCTGAGCAACACGATGAAGAAGAACACAGCGAATGGCGCGAGTTTTATAAAGGTTTGATTGCATTGCGCCACACCGAAATTATTCCGCGCTTGAAAGGAGCAAAGAGTGCGGGCGTTAACATTCTTGAAGACCGTGCGTTGGTTGCATCCTGGATGATGGGTGATGGCCAGCTACTCAGAATTTATATCAACCTATCCATTTTTCCGGTTCACGTTACACCTTCGTGGAACAAAGCGCGTTTAATTTTTAGTCACCAGGTATTAAGCGCGGAATATGCACAGGGAATTCTTACACCCGGCAGTATTTTGGTTTGTATCGAAGAAGATGCAAGAGCCACTGAAGAGGACATTACAATAGAGAGTTTGGAGGAACCCGCATTTGCGTTGGCAACCAGTTGAACGTGATTCATGGCGCGTGAGCAACATGTTTGCTCACGCGCCAATCACTGAATGAGTGTTCGTTAACCCACAGACCTTAGGCGCCTAATTTGAGACAAAGAACTCATGTATAACGGTTTGTTCGAGAGCAAAACACTATGCCTGAAGTTCGCGCCACAGTGCGTTTGCAATTCCATCGCGGTTTCACCCTAAACGATGCTATTCCACTAGTTCCTTACTTCAATAAGTTGGGCATTAGCCATATCTATTCGTCACCCGTACTTAAAGCTCGCAGCGGTTCTGTGCATGGTTATGATGTTGTCGACCCCACCTGTATAAATCCTGAAATTGGCGGTGAAAGCGCGCTTGTCAGTTTGGTTGCAGAGCTTCGCAAATACGACATGGGATTGATTGTAGATATTGTCTCCAATCATATGGCCGTGAGTAACGACAACCCCTGGTGGCAAGATGTTTTGTGCTGGGGCTTGCACAGCCCTTACGCAAATTTTTTTGATATCCAATGGAACTCCCCCGACCCTTTACTCAAAGGTCAATTACTTCTTCCGGTATTAGGTAGCGGTTACGGCGAAACACTTGCAGCCAATGAAATAAGTCTGCAATTTAATCAAGCCGAAGGAAAATTTTACGCGCAATACTTTGACAATTTGTTCCCACTCACGCCAACAAGTTATGGCCATATTCTTGGCAAAACCAATATCGATAGCCTGCGTCTTTTGGGGCAAGCTTTTGATGATTTGGAAAACCGCGAAAATGCGTGGGAAGTCGCCAAAGAGTTGCAAGCAGATTTGCGCGATCTTGCCGAAAAAGCCGAAGTCATTCCAGCAATTACGCAAGCCATAAGTTTTTACAACGTGGCTTTAGGAAAAGAATCTGCACTGCGGGATATGCAACGTCAAACTGCTAATGATGATCTCGACGTTATAGAAGAACCAGATCCGCAAGACAACGACAACTTTCAGCGTTTACACCAGTTGCTTGAGCTCCAGCATTATCGCTTGGCAAGCTGGCGCACCGCTGCCGATGATATTAACTGGCGGCGCTTTTTTGATGTGAACGAACTCGCCGGTTTAAGAGTAGAACGCCCCGACGTTTTTGAAGCGAGTCATCGCAAAATTTTTGAATTAATCGAACAGGGGCTGATTGATGGCATACGCATAGATCACATTGATGGCTTGGCCAACCCGCGTGCTTATTGCCGCAAATTGCGTCGCCGTGTTGATCGTTTGGCGGCCTTGCGCCCGCGCGAATTAGCGCAAAAACATTTTCCCATTTATGTTGAAAAAATCCTTGGTGAAGGTGAACACCTGGCTACCCAATGGATGGTAGACGGAACTACCGGTTATGAATTTATGAACCAGGTTTCGCTGTTACAACATGATCCGCTTGGTGAATTACAACTCTTTGATTTATGGAGCACCACTACCGGCCGCATGGGTACTTTTAAAGATGAAGCGCGTGAAGCGCGGCGTCTTGTACTCGCTAGCAGTTTGGCTGGTGATCTTGAAACCGTTGCACAGGGCTTATTGCTGATTGCACGCACCGACATTACGACCCGCGATTTAACCCTGGGGGCAATCAGGCGCGCACTGACAGAGCTCATCGTCAACTTCACGGTGTACAGAACCTATGCAGGAGCTTGCGGCAGAACGGGAGATGATGAGCACTTTTTTAAAGAAGCTCTCGCTGGCGCACGCCTTACTTTGGCAGAAGCTGATTGGCCACTGCTGGATCAACTTGATCGTTGGCTGGGAGGTGAAGCACTTGCAAAACTTCCCCCCGGCGAAACGCGCAACCTGCGTCAAACAGTACTGACGCGTTTCCAGCAGCTCACCTCGCCCGCTGCTGCAAAAGCAATAGAAGACACTGCCTGCTATCGATCTGCGGTTTTGCTGTCGCGCAACGATGTTGGCTTTAATCCCCATTGCTTTAGTGCATCCATAACTCAGTTCCATGAACAAATTGCCGAGCGCAACACACGCTTTCCACGCAACTTGCTGGCAACGGCTACCCATGACCACAAACGCGGTGAAGATACCCGCGCCCGTCTTGCGGTTATCAGTGAACGCTCAGCCTGGTTTGCAGAACGAGCCCAGCGTTGGCGCTCCATGTCCGCACCACTGCGTAAAGAATTGGAAGATGGCACCGCGCCCTCGGCGGGCGATGAACTGATTCTTTATCAAACCCTATTAGGCTGCTGGCCGCTGGAATTTACAGCGGACGCCAAGCCCGATGTTCAGGTCTATCTCGACCGATTGATGTGTTGGCAAGAAAAATCCGTCCGCGAAGCAAAATTGCGTAGCACCTGGAGTGCACCAAACGCGGCCTATGAACGCGCGACCCAGGAATTTCTTATGCGCTTATTAAACTCTGAAGAAGGCGCGCCTATACGCGCCGAAATTGCACATGCAGCTCAGCTCATCGCACCAGCCGGTGCATTGAACAGCCTTAGCCAAACCCTATTACGTATGACTGTTCCCGGCATTCCCGACCTCTACCAGGGCGCAGACTTCTGGGATTTCAGCCTGGTGGACCCTGATAACCGTCGTCCCGTGGACTTTGGCGCGCGTATTGCAGCTTTGGAAACCAAGGCCACCGCCCACGAATTGATTGAGCACTGGCAGGATGGCCACATTAAGCAATGGTTGATTGCACGAACATTAGCGGCGCGCGCCCGTCATTCCGAGCTGTTTCGCGACGGGGATTACCAACCGCTCACCATTGAAGGTGAGCAAGCGGACAAGGTGGTTGCCTTTATGCGTCGATACCTTAACGACTATGCGGTCGTCATAGTGCCCCGCCTTACCGCAAGCCTGCTAGCAGATAGCACAGTTCCACATATTCCTGTAACAGCCTGGGGCGATACTCAAATCCTGTTACCCGCTGCACTCAAAGACGCCGATTTCGAAGGCCAACTGGATGCAAGCCGAATTAAAGCCAAGGCAAACGCGCTCACCCTGCGCGATGCTTTGGCAACAACTCCCGTTAACTTTTTATTTTTCTCCGTTACGCACTCACAGGAGCTCCACCATGAACATAAATGAACAACAAGTCCGTGAATTCGCCTACCAGATCTGGGAATCTGAGGGTCGTCCTGTTGGACATTCCGAGCGTCACTGGGAAATGGCCAGCAAGTTGGTCGAGGCGCACAATGAAGAACATTTTCACGTGCAATCCCAAGGCGATACTGACACCCCAGCTAACGAGCCTGTGGAGCCTATATCACCCGGCCAGCCACAACAGCAACCTGTGTCAGACCCTATCCAACCAGGTGAACCACCGCAACAACCTGCTCAACCTATAGCGGTAGCACCCCCCAGAAAATCCCGTGCGAAAGCGGCAGCGGATGTGCCAGCCAAATCCTTAATTGACACTAAACCTATAGCGCTTGGCACACCTGCAGACGAAACCACAACCAAGCCGTCGGCTAAGAAGCCGGCTAAACCACGAAAATCAAAAACTGTAGAAAATGCTTAAGGGCTCTCGCCCAAGATTTTTGCAGTAGTTGGGAGATCGAGTATGACCAAAAATCAGGAACATCCCGATATTAAAAATTGTACAAGGATTACCGAAGGACACCCATTTCCCTTGGGTGCAACATGGGATGGCCAAGGCGTAAACTTTGCCATTTTCTCCGCCCATGCCACCAAAGTCGAACTCTGCCTTTTTGATAGCGAAGGAAAGCAAGAGCTTGAACGTATCGAGCTTCCGGAATTTTCGGATGAAATATGGCACGGCTACTTGCCCGATATGCAAGCTGGCCAGGTATACGGATATCGAGTTTATGGCCCCTACGACCCCGCTGCGGGGCATCGCTTTAATCACAACAAACTATTGATTGACCCCTACGCAAAACAATTGGTGGGTGAACTTATTTGGGACGAAGCCTTATTCGGCTACACCATTGGGCATCCTGATGGCGACCTGAGTTTTGATGAGCGCGATAGCGCACCCTTCGTCCCAAAAGCAAAAGTCATTGATCCAGCGTTTGACTGGCAGGGCAAAAACAGCCATCGCGCGCCTTGGGATAAAACCATCATTTACGAAACCCACGTGCGCGGCATCAGCATGCGCCATCCGTCGGTTCCAGAAAAGTTGCGCGGGTCTTTCGCTGGCCTCGCCACCAGGGAGCTGCTGGATCACATTAAAGAACTAGGCATCTCCAGTGTTGAGCTGCTGCCGGTCCACGCGTTCGTACACGATAACCATTTACTGGAAAAAGGCCTTAAGAATTATTGGGGCTACAACAGCATTGCATTTTTGGCACCCCATGCCGAATACCTCAGTAGTGGCAACCTCAATGAATTTAAAGAGATGGCTGCCAGCCTGCATGATGCCGGGCTGGAGCTGATTCTCGACGTGGTTTACAACCACACTGCCGAGGGCAACGAGCTGGGGCCAACCTTGTCTTTGCGCGGCATAGACAACGCAACTTATTATCGCCTCGTTCCAGACAACAACCGCTATTACATCAACGATTCTGGTACGGGCAACACACTTGACCTTACGCATCCTTGCGTCCTGCGTTTAGTCACAGATTCGCTGCGCTATTGGACTACCGAAATGGGAGTGGATGGGTTCCGTTTTGATTTGGGCACCATACTCGCGCGCGATGAGCGCAACGGCTTTAACGAGCGTCACGGATTCCACGTTACCTGCAGGCAAGACCCAACGCTCAGTCAACTTAAATTAATTGCAGAGCCTTGGGATTGCGGACCTGGCGGCTATCAAGTCGGTGCTTTCCCACCGGGCTGGTTCGAATGGAACGATCGCTTCCGCGATACAGTGCGGGCCTTTTGGCGTGGCGATCAAGGCAAACTGCCTGAATTAGCAAGTCGCATTACCGCATCCGGCGATTTGTTTAATTGGGGCGGTCGTCGGCCTTTTGCCTCGGTAAATTTTATTACCGCACATGATGGTTTTACCCTGCGTGATTTGGTCAGCTACAACAACAAACACAACGAAGCCAATGGCGACGAAAATCGCGATGGAACAGACAATAACCTTTCCTACAACTACGGCATTGAAGGCCCTACGGATGATCCGGAAATTAAAGCCCTTCGCTCTCGCCAAATTCGCAACTTGTTGAGCACCCTACTCTTGTCACAAGGCACACCCATGTTGGTGGCTGGCGATGAATTTGGACACAGCCAACAAGGCAACAACAACGTCTATTGCCAGGACAGCGAATTAAGTTGGCTGGATTGGAATTTAGACGAAGAAGCTAAAAGCCTGCTGGAATTTACTCGCAAACTTATTCAACTGCGCCACACCTACCCCATATTGCGTCGCGGTCGTTTCCTGGTGGGCAATTACAACGAGGAAATAGGAGTAAAAGATGTAACTTGGCTCCACCCCACAGGCGTAGAAATGACCGATGAAAGTTGGGGGCAAAATGATTTAGCCTGCCTTGGTTTAATCATGGATGGCCGCGCTCAACCAACCGGCATTCATCGCCAGGGCAGCGACGCAACTTTGTTGTTAATTTTGAATGCACAGGCGGAGGCTGTTAATTTCACATTGCCCGAAGTTGCGCAAGGTACTGGCTGGATAAATTTGTTGGACACCAATCTCGCCGCTGAGACACCTAATAAGTCATTTATATTTTGTGAAGACTTTATTGTTACACCGCGTTCAGTACTGTTATTTGAATTGAAAAAGAAAGATGCATCCGAAATAAGCAGTGCTGAATAATATCATCAGCAAAAGAAAAACCCCGGTTCAACACCGGGGTTTTTCTTTTGCGTTAAGCCAAACTAATTAAGCAGACTTTTTACCGGTAGCCAGCAGTAAACCACCAACTACCAAACCTGCAACGCCAGCCCATACAGGAACGTTTACACGTTCCTTGTCTTTCACTTCCATATGCAAAGGACCAAGGTCAGCCTCATGTGTTTCTTTAGTGTAGGTAAAGCCACCATAAGCAAGACCTAAACCACCTAATACGATTAATAAAATTCCGATAATTTTTTGGATACCCATTTTATTTTACCCTCTATTTACCTTAATGAAATTTACCAACCTGATCCTAGCGTTGGTTACCTTTTCGTAAAGCACTACTTAATAACATTAATAAAGCAACCACAAGAATTGAAGACAATAAGGAAGCCACAGAAAATGTGGTTAACATGCTGATTACACTAAACACCACTAAAAAAATTGCCGCAGCTTCCAACATAATCAAACTCAACTGTTGAATCCCAGCCAGACTTTATTCGCCAACTTTTTGTTGGCCCCAGTGATGCAACGACCAACCATCGGAATCTCCGCAATACACATAACCAGCAGTATTTGGGCAGTCAGTCTTAATACCGTAAACAACCAACATGATAAAAAGCACGCAAAAGATTGATACAAGAAGGTGCCATAATTTAAATGTTTTCATCGCATTCTCCTGACTCAATAAAATCTTCGGACAAGTTATTTTAACTTTGCACTTGAGTTAATCTTAATCAACCCAAGGTGAATTTCTGTGCGTTAGCCAACTTAAATGCCACAAGCAAATAAGATCAGAATGCAAATTGGTTATCGCGCAATTGGTTTCGCATAAAATTTTTATTTGCGGCACGTTTATACATGTGGCGATGCTTGTCCAAGTCATCAAAAAAATCATCTCTTTCAAACGCATGGGATTTTTTATCCCTACGCGCAGGCGACTTGTGTGGCTGACTACCAGCTGTGTATTTATGGTCATCGAACTCTTGATAATATTTCATAGCTCTATTCCTTAAAAATTAAATGTTTCAAGCACAAGCTTGATGAGCGAACAATAAAATCAAAATAAGCTCATATCCGTACGCTACCTCTCTTATTCGGGAGCGAAGAAAGCCGATAAATATCATTCAAAATAAGTACGCTGGCGCACGGAATTTCTTCTATTCACGCGATATTTTTAATGTTCAGATGGCGCCAAACCGACACACACCATGGCTTGTCGCTGTCAGCAAACCCATCAGGGATTCATTAACCACTTAAAGGTATTTAGCCATGTCATTCCTATCTGCAGTGACCAAATCGGAACTAAAAAATAGCAAACACCAAGCACAACAATCCTCTGAAGATGTGCTTAAGGAATTCAAAAGCTTTTTAAGCGATGTAGAAGATCTTTTTCACTCAACTACATCAGCAACTGGTGACGATTTGGTAAAAGCCAAATCGCAATTGAAGCAGCGCATTAGCACGGCAAAAGAAACCATTGGCGATGCTGGAGATAATATCTTTAAGCAAGCCCGCAAAACCGCTGCGATCACCAATACCTATGTTCACGATCAACCCTGGAAAGTAATTGGTACTGGTATAGCACTCAGCTTCTTGCTTGGCTTTGTGTTGGCGCGTCGCGATTAAAATTTCCTGGCAATTAAAAAAAATAAAGCGGCCTTGCGCCGCTTTATTTTTAACTGAACACTTCAATTACCAATGCTTATAAACGCTTCGCATTAATAAAAAAGTCCAGATGGAACATTGTGAAAACAACCCTGGACACACACACGATACCAGTTTTGCTTTCTGCTCAATCTGGACAAGAAGTAATCACTGACTATTTACAACATGCTTAACACTAACAAGCACTTCCAATATCATCAGCTAATTCGTCACTTGAGGCGCATATCGTTTTTAACTGATTTTACACCGCCGACACCCGCTGCTACACGCACGGCAGTATTAATGTCAGCCTGGGAAGCAACGAAGCCACTTAACTGAACAACACCTTTAAAAGTTTCCACATTAATCTCTGCCACTTTCAAAGTAGGTTCCTGCAAAATTGCAGCCTTCACTTTAGTAGTGATAACTGTATCGTCTACATATTCGCCTGTGCCTTCTTGCTTGTGAGTAGAAGAACATGCGACTACTGAAAACAATGCAAAAACCATAAAAAATATTGAAAAATATTTACTGACTTGTTTCATATTAAATCTCCTTACTTAAGATAATCGAGCATCGTAGTCGGTTGCGTTATGCAATCCTGAGATCAGATTATTCTTTAGCTAAACACAACTTCAGTACGCTGGCGCACAATTTATGATATCTGCTTAATAGGCTTACACATGAGACAAATTAATTTCGTTTTAAATTCATAAAAAATTTAAATTTTAAATAATGATAAAACTATGTGAGTTCACGTACAGACCCTAAAACATCTGGTTAATATAGTGAATTCGTAGACATCGGCATTTCGCCGCCATTGTTCCGCATTACATTTGAGCGCAGGCAATTTGTGCACAGGAGATTAATATGAATTACGAAACTCGCGATACTTACGGTATTTATAAAAATACTCATCATCAAGGTCCTGGCCCACAATTAATGGGCGCAGACACGCTCATTGGCAATGACGTGTATAACTACGAAGAAGAAGATATTGGTGACATTAAGGAAATAATGTTAGATGTCGCAAGCGGAAATATTGCTTATGCTGTGCTTTCGTTCGGATCAATTCTTGGCTTAGGCGAAAAATTATTTGCCGTGCCTTGGACCGCATTAAAGCTGGATACGGAGAATAAAAGATTTTTGCTTAACATCAACAAAGAGCGTTTACAAAATGCTCCTGGTTTTGACAAAGATAACTGGCCAAACCTGGCTGATCAAACCTGGTCAAACGACATTCACTCCTATTACGGAATTCGCCCCTACAATGGCCGCTTTCGCAATTAGAAGAATGTTTTTTGAAACACGAAAAAGCCCTCGATAATGAGGGCTTTTTTATTTGAAAAAATAAAAAAATATTACGTAAATTTTTTGCGTTAGCTAACGCACTGAAACTAAAAACCTTAATTCATATTCTAAAACTTGTAGGGTCACACACCTTGCATTATGCAGCGATAAATTTTCTGGAGGTTGATATGGAAACACAATTCACAAGAAATACTGCGAATGACTATCGCGAGAATGTAGCAACCACTTCATTAGCAAACAATTCACTTGCAAATGCCAGTGCTGTTTCATGGGGTGCAATATTTGCGGGTGCGGCAGCAGCAGCGGCTCTATCACTCATCCTGCTTGTATTAGGCACCGGCTTGGGCTTTTCTTCCGTTTCCGCTTGGTCTGACAAAGGCGTTAGCGGAACAACATTTAGCGTATCCACTATTCTTTGGGTGACATTAACGTCTTTAGTTGCATCAGCAATCGGTGGTTATATTGCCGGGCGCCTTAGAAATCGCTGGCTAGCAACTCCGTCTGATGAAGTTTATTTTCGCGATACCGCCCACGGCTTTTTAGCTTGGGCAGTTGCAACGCTTGCCACAGCTGCTTTATTGACATCGGTTGTTTCCACAATTGTTGGAGCGGGCGCTCAAGCTGGAGCAAAAATTGTCGGTGGCGCAGCGGCCGCATCAACAGCAGTTGCTGCAACAACCAATAAAGACCCAGCGGAACCAACCAGCCTTGATGCAACTGCTACGCCCTACTTTTTGGATTTGCTGTTCCGTAAAGACCTTAATTTAGCGACTGCGAATGGCAATGCTGTTCCAGCATCTCCCGAACCTGAACCAGGCACTGATGCATCGAAAGCAGAAGTCGCACGCATTTATATTAATGCACTTTCAACAGGCGCATTACCTACTGAGGATGCAAGATACGCAGCACAAGTCGTAGCGCAGACAACAGGACTTACTCAACAAGACGCAGAGAAACGCGTAACTGACGTTTTCAAATCCTTGCAAACAAAATTGCGTAATGCAGAAACCGCTGCCCGCGAAGCCGCAGAGCAAGCACGTAAGGCGACAGCTTATGGCTCACTGTGGTTATTTGTTTCCCTGTTAATCGGCGCGTTTATCGCAAGCTTTACGGCAATCTTCGGCGGTCGCCAACGCGATCTGTAATTCACTGAATTTTGAACACAACCCAAGAGGAGAACTCTTATGCGCTCAATACTTTTATATCTACTGGGAATCCCTATCCCGCTCATTATCTTAATTGCGATATTGACCTAATTCTTAGTTTGTTTGATTTTTAACTTTAAGAGGAATTCATCATGGCAACTGCAGCAAAATATGTAGAGTCTACAAGCGCGCAGAAAACGAAAGAGGCAATCGCCTTGCTGCGTGCAGATCATAAACTGGTAAATGATTTGTTTGAGGAATATGAAAAGTCTCGTTCAGCAGCCAAGAAAAAAGCGCTGGTAAAACAGATCTGTACTGAATTAACCATTCATGCACAAATCGAGGAAGAAATTTTTTATCCTGCGGCCAAAAAAGCCTTGCAGGATAAAGAATTGATTCCAGAGGCAACCGTTGAGCACGCCACCTTGAAGGATCTTATTGCGCAGGTGGAAGGATTGGAGCCAGATGGCGAAATGTTTGATGCAAAAATCAAGGTATTATCTGAATACGTCAAACATCACGTTAAGGAAGAACAAAATGAGATCTTCCCAAAAGTAAAAGCATCTAAATTGGATTTAGTTGAATTGGGAGCCCAGCTAACAGAGCGTAAAGAAGAATTGTTGGCGGCAGCGCTTCACTAAAATTCCCGTGCCGTGACAAGACGGTGCTTCACTCTTGCGAACACTTTGTTATTTTCGGATAACAAAGTGTTTTGCTTTTGATAGTTGAGAAACTAATTAAATCACATCACTCAAATTACCCAGGGTTGCGTGAATCAGATCACTAACCCTATAGGTTTCTTCATAAGACGATGTTTCAACCACCAATACAATTTGTCGACTTAAGATTGCGTCGTGCACAAGGTCCGATAACATTCGCTGTTCTCCCCGCGTGTAAAAGCTCTTATTAATAACACCCAAGCTCTCTCCCCATCCCAGGGAAACCAATTGCGGCACTAATGACTCTTCTGCAATAAGCGTCACGTCGGTTGCATCCAGGTGCACGCCCACCAAACTACTTAAGCCAGTACCCGATAAAGAATCTGCAGCACCACCAGCAAACAAATTTCCTTCGCCCTCCAGTCCGTTCTCCTTTATAAGGCTGGTCGGCAGGATTGAATACTTGTCAAAAATGCGGATGAATTTATGGGAAACAGCTTGCGAGATTAACTGTGAAAAAAGTTTTTCCGCGCTCGACCGGGCAGAGAAAAATCCAATGACGTAATGTCTGTATATTTTCATTTTAATGTCCCTAAAAGTATTACTTTTCCTTATGCTAACCATCGTCAACTTGACTCGTCAGTGTGCGACCACACAGAAGCGCCCTCTCCAACCGTACTTATGTCTGATAACGAACGGAACCCATATCCTACCGCGAGCATGCTCTTGCACGCCAATAAATCGAACCCAAATAGATTACATCCAAGCTGGATATTTTCCATCCAACATAGGCAAAACTAACAATTGCCTATTTATGTGACACTTATGTGGGCTAACCAACAGACACATATCCTATCTAGCTCGATGATTTAAATGACGCTAGCCCTTATCAGGTCCTATTCCTATATGAGTTTTTTTGCCAAGACAGCTTTATGATTGCCACCGCAGGAATGAACACGTAAAAATCGTTTGGTACAGCTGATAATGAAAGGTAATATCGAGAAAAGCCGACTAAATAATAGGGATCTACAGCATGCCAGTTTTAATCAAGCATCCACACACAAAAGCGCCTGCAGATTTGTTTGTGCCTATAGTTGATTTGAGCCATATGACAATCAATCATAGGACAATCAATCTATGAGAGTAAGAACTACTCGCGCCAACATTTTTTGGCTTTCCTTACCCACCATTCTCGTGCTGGCAATGGTGGCAACGCTATTTTGGTTTTTTGACCGCATGCAGGCCGCCGTTGACGCGCGCACACAAATCACCACCTCCCTCAGTCAGGCGCAAACTGTATTAACCATGATGATTGATGCTGAAACAGGCACCCGTGGTTATTTATTAACCGATGACGAAAGTTTTTTGAAACCCTACCAAAATGTGCGCGACGGAATTCCCGTAAAACTTAAACAATTACGCGCAATTACCACCACACCAGAAGCCCTGACACAAATTGACAACGTGGAACCATTGGTAAAAGCCAAATTGTCTCGCCTTGCTACTGCCATTGCACTCAAACGAACCAATGATTTAAAAACGGTATTGAATAGCTTTCCCAACAATGAAGGGAAAGTCATCATGGATAGCATTCGCGAACACATGGACCGTTACAATCGCATTCAAAATACGCAACTAGCGCACTACAACCGGGAATACCAAACGAACATGAACTTTCTGTTCGCGTTCATTGTATCCGCCAGTGTTTTTATGTTGCTGTTTGCACAAGTGTTTGCCTACAGCATTTATCGCAACATCCATCAGCGCTTAATGGATCTTGTTCACGCCGAAACAAAAAATTCGCTTGAAAAACAAGAGGCAATGAACCAGCAATTAAACTCTGCCTATCTCACTGTGCAGGATAGTGAACGAAAACTGGAAGTTACCCTCAACTCCATTGCCGATGCAGTAATCGCCACGGACCGCGAAGCGCGCATCACATTAATGAACCACGTTGCAGAACTTTTAACGGGCTGGTCGCAAGAGGAAGCCGCGGGCCGCCCCATTCCAGAAGTATTTAAAATTATTAACAAGGAAAGCCGACAACCCGTTGCCGTACCTGTTATAGAAACTTTGTTATACGGCACCGCGCAAGGATCAAGTGACAGCGTATTAATTTTCCGCGACGGCAACCAATGCAACATTGCCAACAGCTGCGCACCTATTCGCGACCACGACGGGCAAGTAATAGGCGCAGTATTGGTATTCCGCGATATCACCGCAGAAAATGCCGCACAGCAAGCGCTGTTGGACAGTAATGAATTAGTTAAAACCATTTTGGGTACAGTGGCTGACGGTATAGTTACATTCCACGTGCGCAGCAACATGATTGAAACCGTAAACCCCGCGGCCGAGAAAATGTTTGGTTACGAGCCTAACGAATTAATTGGCAAAAGATTTAGTTCAATCGTACCTGAGCTTAATGAAGATAAGGGCTCCCTGGACTATTACAACGCAAGCCCGGAAGAACGAGCCAACGGTATAGTTCGCGAAGTGACAGGTCGCCTGAAAAACGGCCAAACATTCCCAATGGAAATTGCCGTAAGTGAAATGCGCTTGGGCGGCCAGCGCTTCTTTACCGGCGTGTTGCGTAACATTACCGCACGTAAACATGCCGAAGCGGTAATGCGTGAATCTGAATACCGTTACCGCAATTTATTCGATTCCATCGACGAAGGTTTCTGCGTTGCCGAAATGATTTACGAAGGTGGCGAAATCGTTAATCAACTCTTCCTGGAGATTAACCCTTCGTTTGAAAAACAAAGTGGTTTACACAATGCGCAAGGCCGTTTTGTGCGCGAGTTGGTACCCAATTTGGAGGTGGATTGGTTTACGGTTTACCACGAAGTTTTGCAAACCGGCGAACCCGCTCGCTTTGAATACGAAGCCAAAGCCTTGCACCGCTGGTTAGATATTTATACTTGCCGCCTGGGCGAACCGGGTAGTAAAAAAGTAGCGATTTTGTTTACCGATGTGACCGAACGTAAACGCTCAGAGCAAGCCCTACGCGAAAGTGATGAGCGCGTACGCCTCGCAACCGAAGCGACCGGTGTGGGCATTTGGGAATGGAATATTGCCGAGAATTACATGCGTTGGGACGCACAAATGTTCCGCATTTACGGTATAGAACCTACACCCGATGGCTTGGTAAAACGCGAAGATTGGCTTAAACATTTATTGCCAGAAGATCGCCGCACTCAGTTGGCATTAGATAAAGCAATGACACTGCGCGACCGTTCCAGCCGCGAATTCCGCATTCATCGCGCCGGTGAAAAAAATGAAGTTCGCCATATCCAATCCGTAGAAACCATGCGTACAGATTCCCGTGGTCGCGTTGAATCGATTGTAGGAACAAACCTGGATATCACAGAACTCAAACGCACCGAAGCCATATTGCGCGAGAACGAACGCCATTTGCGCGCGGTTATTGATGCATTGCCCGTAGCCATTTACACCACCGATGCTGAGGGTGTACTCACACACTACAACCAGGCTGCTGTTGAATTTTCCGGTCGCACACCGGAGCTTGGTGTAGACAAATGGAGCATTAACGAAAAACTTTATAGCCCCAACGGCACACCCGTACCCAATGATCAATGCCACATGGCGATTGCACTTAAGGAAGATCGCCAACTTTTAGGTGCAGAAGCAATTGCAGCGCGTCCAGATGGATCACGTATTTGGTTCACCGCGCACCCTACTCCGCTACATGATGCTTACGGAAAATTAATTGGCGGTATCAACATGATGATTGATATCACCGAGCGCAAACGTTTGGATCAGGTGTTGCTGGAAAATAATATTGAATTGAAAAAAGCCAAAAACCTGGCTGAAAAAGCAAACCGCGCAAAATCAGATTTCCTATCCAACATGAGCCACGAATTGCGTACACCTTTAAGCGCAATTTTAGGTTTTGCACAATTAATTGATGCAAGCAATCCGCCACCGACTCCCAGCCAAAAACGCAGTGTTGATCAAATTTTGCAGGCGGGTTGGTATTTGCTGGATTTAATTAATGAAATTCTGGACCTTACATTAATCGAATCTGGCCGCATGCCCGTATCAATGGAAACTGTGTCTCTTCCAGATTTAGTTCGTGAATGCGAAACCATGATTGAACCCCAGGCGCTTAATCGCAATATTACATTGAGCTTCCCCAAATTCGAGCAGCCAGTGAAAGTTAAAGCCGACAGCACGCGTTTAAAACAAGCGCTCATTAATTTGTTGTCAAACGCTATTAAATACAATCGCCAATACGGTGCAGTTACGGTGACTTGTGTTGAATGCGAAACAGATCGCGTGCGCATTTCTGTAGAAGATACTGGCGATGGTTTACCGCCAGAAAAACTTGCTCAGCTGTTCCAGCCGTTTAATCGCCTTGGTAAAGAAAACAGCTCTGAGGAAGGTACAGGTATCGGCTTGGTCATGACCAAACGCCTGGTTAAATTAATGGGCGGTAATATTCATGTAAAAAGTACCGTGGGCAAAGGTACTACTTTTTCAATAGATTTAGATGTAGCAAACGAATCTGAAATCATTGAAGCTGAACCGCAAGATTTCCTGGAAATTTTGCCAATGCCCGTGAAAACCGATGCACCCAAACGCACCCTGCTTTACGTAGAAGATAACGCAGCAAATTTAACGCTGATTGAAGATGTATTAGCAACTCGCTCCGATATTTTATTGCTTACCGCGCGCGATGGTCACAGCGGTATTGAACTTGCGCGCGTTGCACAACCCGATTTAATTTTAATGGATATCAATTTGCCGGGAATTAGCGGAATGGAAGCCTTGAGAATTCTTTCCAAGGATCCAATCACACACCATATTCCCGTAGTGGCAATTAGCGCGAATGCAATTCCGCGCGATATAGAAAAAGGTTTGGAGGCTGGATTTTTCCGCTACCTCACCAAGCCCATTAAAATTAATGAGTTCATGCACACAGTAGATAGTGCGCTTGAACTTTCTATTCCGAAACCTATGAGAATAAATTAAGAGAAATTAACATGAAGCTAACTGAGCAAGATATTCTCAACGCCAGCATTTTAATCGTTGATGATCAGCAAGCGAACGTAGCGCTGCTGGAACAATTGCTAAGCGAGGCGGGTTACACCAATGTCTCGTCAACCATGAATCCAGTGGAAGTGGGTGCTTTGCATCGCAAGAATTACTACGATCTTATTCTGCTGGATTTGCAAATGCCGGAGATGGACGGCTTCCAGGTTATGGAATGCCTTAAAACCAATGACCAGGAAGGCTATCTGCCGGTTATTGTTTTAACGGCGCAACCTGGCCATAAATTGCGTGCATTGCAAGCGGGCGCTAAAGATTTTATTAGCAAGCCATTTGATTTAATAGAAGTCAAAACGCGCATTCACAACATGTTGGAAGTTCGCCTGCTGTACAAAAAGCTGGAGAACTACAACAAAATTCTTGAGCAAACCGTTGCCGAGCGCACCGCTGAATTACGCGAAAGCGAAGCGCGTTTCCGCAGCCTTACTGAGCTCGCTTCCGATTGGTATTGGGAACAAGATCAGGACGGAAAATTTATTAAAGTCTCCGGCCCCGTATTAGAAATGCTTGGCATTCAAGTTGATCCGCTATTGGGAGACGCAGCGACAGCCAACACCTTAGACAACGCCGGATGGAACGAAGACGAGCGCAAAGAATTGCAAGGCATTATTGAAGCGCGTCAACCCTTTATTGATTTTGCATTCAGCCGCGTTGACTCTACCGGCATCAAACATCATTACCGCGTAAGCGGTGAACCTATGTTCGATTTGTCCAGTCGTTTCATTGGATACCGCGGTATTGGTATTCAATGCAAAGAAATGCCTGGCAGCAACCAATAGGGATAACGATGCAAACAATTCATAGTCCATTGCAAAATCATCTTCTCGCCGCACTCAGTAAACCGGAAATTGATCGTTTAACTGCGCGCCTTGAACTGGTGCAGTTGAAGTTGGGCGAAAGTATTTATGAACCGGGCCAACCCTTAAGCTATGCGTATTTTCCAACCACCAGCATTATTTCGCTGCAATACGTTATGGAATCCGGCGCATCTGCAGAAGCGGCAGGCGTAGGTAACGAAGGGATGGTAGGCGTTGCGCTATTCCTGGGTGGCAATACCACGCCAAGTGCAGCTGTAGTGCAAACGGCGGGTTATGCGTATCGCCTGGAGCGCAGCATTTTAAAAGCTGAGTTTAATTGTGCAGATGTAATGCACCGCTTACTGTTGCGCTATACGCAGGCGCTAATGACGCAAATGTTCCAAACTGCTGTGTGCAATCGTCATCACTCCGTTGAACAACAATTGTGTCGCTGGCTATTAAACACAGTTGATCGCATTCCCACGGGTGAGTTGGTTATGACACAAGAATTAGTCGCCAACATGCTCGGTGTGCGCCGCGAAAGTGTTACAGAAGCCGCAGGTAGTTTGCAAAGCGCAGATTGCATTCGCTACAGACGTGGTCATATCGCCGTGTTAGACAGACGCAAGTTAGAAGCGCGTACTTGTGAGTGCTATCAGGTCGTTAAAAAAGAATTGGATCGACTAATGACGAATGTAAAATAATTTGTCAGCGGTATAAAAGGATTTTAGGGAGTGTTTTTTAAAGTTGGATTTTAAGGGATCTTCGCAACCGAGCCTAATCCTGACACCAATAAAAATCAAAGCTAGATACTGGAAAGCCAGTTAGAAATAAGGGAAATAGGCTTAAAGGGATATTAAGGAATAGAAATCACAGAAGGGAAAATTCAGACTACCGTTTTACTCCTACCAAATTCGTTTTGAATCACCTACCCATCGCAACCTTATTTAGGCTTCTAATAAAAAACTGGAATGCACTTAGGCCAAATAAGCAAGCGAGCATTTGACCTAAGTACATTCCAGAAAAAGGAAGGCATTTCAAAAACGAGTGTAAAGCAAACAAACCTTGGCAAGCTTATAGTCTTCGCCCCTGTATGATTCTCACCAGAATCACGACTACTGCAGCAACCAATAACACATGGATTAAACCGCCGATAGTGTATGAGGACACTAGACCCAATACCCATAAAATAAGCAGAATGACTGCAATAGTTTCTAACATGATAATTCTCCTATTAAGTTAACCAGCAATAAAGCCACATGAATAGATTAAAAAATCACCCTGTTAAACTCGGTGCGCTAACGTACCTTGATTTTAAAAGACTTTATAAATTTGCTAATCACATCTCATTTTTTAACCCCCAATAAAAAAGCCCCGCATTGGCAGGGCTTGGTTTTTTCTAAAGCAATTTCAGGTATTAAAATACCAGCTCTTTTGCGTTCACACTTTTTACACCGCGAACATTTTCTGCCAGTTCAATTGCCAAGGCACGTTCAGCTCCGCTAGTAACCTTACCTTTTAAAGTCACTATGCCCGCACTGGTGGAAACATCTATATCAGAACCGCTAACGTTGCTGGAGTAAAAAAAGTTTGATTTAACCTTGGTAGAAATCCAGGCATCCGCAACTGATTTACTCGTGTCATTAGCCGCAGCTTTTGCTTTATCGGTTGCGCCGGGTTTTGAGTCAACATTCAATTGGTTGCTCACCGCAATTACACCGCGTGTGCTGGCAGCCAAACGAGTTGCAGCAGTTTTTGCATCGGTGGAATCTACATTACCTGTTAAAACTACGCGTCCGCCTTTGCTTTCTACCTTGGTGGAAATGTAAGAAAATTTACTCCAGATCAAACGTGATTTAACCGCAGCAACAATAGTGACATCATCAACTACTTCACCATAACCCCGATTACCAGCTTTAGGAACGTAATCTGATTTAACAACAATTTGGTTATCTACATCCTTAATACCGTCAACACCCAAGGCAATTTCCTTCGCCAAATCTTTGTTGATATCCTCGTCAACCGTACCTGTTAAAACCGCTTTGCCATTGTTAACCTTCACTTTTAAATCGTGGGCTCGCAAATAGGGACTCAACGCATAAGTTGTCCAAATTTGCGTTTCCTGGCGAGCGTCAACAATATCTTGTTTTGCATCGGCGCTCGCCATCATACTCGCAACAGAAAATACCAACACCATGCCAGTTTTTGCGAAAGATTTTAAAAACACTTTGTTCATAAATATTCTCCGTTAAAAAATATTCATCCGTGTTTAATGCCAAATCACGCAAATATCTTGCGCGACAAAAACACATGAACTTTATCCTTAAGCCCTGTGAAAACTAATCTGCCCTGTTCAGGAATGGCGCTTTCTTAAAAAGGCTGCCACTTGTTTGTCAGCCTCCGCGCGCGAAATCGCATAGCGTTCTTGAACCAAGCCTGACAAGCGCTCAATTTGCCCCTGGCTTTTTAAGAGGTCGTCTTCAGTTAAGCGCCCTCTTACCATCTTGGCTTTTTCAATTTGCTCCTGCCAAATTGCCTTCACTTGGCTGTCACTTGGTAAGGAATGCTCACGTAAAGGTGCATCCAAATCCCCCTCCCGGCGCGCTTGTTCAAGTTCTTCCGGAGTTTGTTCGCTCAACTGAACTGAACGCTTATCGTGCAAAATACTTTGCATACGTCGCGTCACCTGGCTTCTTTTAGGCGAGGAATGTCGATCCATGGGTTGATGGGTATTCGTTAAACCAAACTCATGACTTCTGTTCATATTGACCTCCGAGTTAATAAAGACCCTTCAACCACTCTGAACGGAATGCGGTGGACGTAATACAAGGGATGACCCTTACACTAATAGTGAACGCCTACCCAATCTGTACGGTGCCGAACGCGATTGCTGCGGACCAACAATGAACAAAGCGCCCACTTCCCGCGGCAAACGAGCTACAAATGCCAAAAATAGCCTTGCCACCCCTGAATAATGCGCGCGCCTGTGGATAACCTGTGAAATACTGGTGCATATATCTAGTGCATCACAAAATATAAAACACTAGATATTGTGTCGAGAACGCGTCTCCCTTATAGTATGGACACCTCTGGATTTCGCCAAAATAATGCGCGAAAAACCAGGCTAGAGATGAGTTGCCAGCCTAACTGATTGATTTCACTTGATCTTTAGGCGACACCCAAACCTTTGATCTATCACAAAAACATCAATAACCGAGCGATAGAAAATAGGTAGAACTTTCCCTAGCAACGAATCACTAAGATTAAAGCGCTATTGAAACTACCGCGATGCCGCTGGGGCCTTAAACGCCTCGATCACAGATATAAACAGCCAGATAAGCTATATAGAGAGGAAAGCCATGTTAAGTTGGGATGAATTCGACTCAGAAGAAGTTGTAAAAGAAGCCGCGAAAGAATCAGCACGCCAGGAAGCACTCAGTGCCGCTCCCGTAGCGCCTGCACCTGTGCAACAAATCGCGCAGACTGAAGCACCAGCAGCGACTTTTACCGCCAGCGCCAACGAAGAAGGCATCAGCCCGGAGCTGGCCAAAGCCCGCGCCGCCCTCGCCCAACTTGACCCAACCCCAGGTATCGCCGAATTGGAAATGGGCGCAGCCCGTATCCAGGTTGATGAAAAGCGCATGATCAACTGCCGCGCTGACCTTAACCAACTCGTACCTTTCAAATACGACTGGGCATGGCAAAAATATTTGGACGGCTGCTCCAACCACTGGATGCCACAAGAAGTAAACATGACCGCTGACATCGCTTTGTGGAAAAGCAAAGACGGCCTCACTGAAGACGAACGCCGCGTTGTTATGCGCAGCCTCGGCTACTTCTCAACCGCCGACTCATTGGTAGCCAACAACTTGGTATTGGCAATTTACCGCTTAATCACCAACCCGGAATGTCGCCAATACATTTTGCGTCAATCATTCGAAGAAGCGATTCACACCCACGCCTATCAATACTGCATTGAATCTTTGGGCATGGACGAAGGCGAAATCTTCAACATGTACCGCGAATTGCCATCCGTTGCTAACAAAGCCGCATGGAGTTTGAAACACACGCAATCACTGAGCGACCCAACCTTCACCACCGGCACACCAGAAACCGATCAAGAATTGTTGCGCAACCTCGTAGCATTCTACGTAGTGACCGAAGGTATTTTCTTCTACTGCGGATTCAGCCAAATCCTTTCAATGGGCCGCCGCAACAAAATGACCGGCGTTGCAGAACAATTCCAATATATTTTGCGTGACGAGTCCATGCACTTGAATTTCGGTATCGACGTAATCAACCAAATCAAATTAGAAAACCCACACTTGTGGACCGCAGAATTCCAACAAGAAGTTATCCAAATGATTTTGGAAGGCACCGAATTGGAAATCCAATATGCCCGCGACTCAATGCCACGCGGCGTACTCGGCATGAACGCTGCGATGATGGAAGAGTACTTACACTTCATCGCCAACCGCCGCTGCTCACAAGTTGGTTTGAAAGAACAATACCCAGGCGCACAAAACCCATTCCCATGGATGAGCGAAATTATGGATTTGCGTAAAGAGAAGAATTTCTTTGAAACGCGCGTGATTGAGTATCAAACAGGTGGTGCGCTTTCTTGGGATTAATTTTTTAAAAAAATTATTGGCCACAACCTAATTGATTTGGGAGTCGTCATCTTCGCGCAGCGGAGATCCACGAATAGACAAGCCCTGCGACAGCAGGCAACCAAATGGACAAATATGTTCCGGAGTGAATAACCAAAACCGTTATTGAGTTGTATCAGAGATTTTCTGGTGGGGCTTGGTAGCGGTTTTTTTATCATCAAAAAAGGATAAAAATGAACATTATGAACTTATTAAAACAAAAAAAGGATCCTTCTGACGTATTCACACCTCGACAATCAGAGGTGAACGACAATATGTACATTCATAGAAATAAAAATGAAAAAAGCATAGTGCGCTGGTTAAAAGAAAATATGCATGGCTTTATTTACGGCGAAAGTGGAAATGGAAAAACTTGGCTATATAAAAAGGTATTCAATGAAAACAATGTCAATTATGTAATTGCAAACTGTACTCTTGCTTCAAGCAAAGGCTCTTTAAGAAATGAAATTTTCTCATCATGCATGCCATCAGCAACATCAATCAAAACAGGCTATAGTGAAACCAAAGAAGCCGGCTTAGATGCAGTTGTTGCAAGTGCGACAATAAATCACGAAGCGAATTATGAAATTCTTACAGAAGACAAGCTTTTAATCTCATTCAAAGAGCTCTCAAAAAAGGCCGATAAAAATACATTTTCAGTTATTGTTCTAGATAATGTAGAAACAATATTTAATAACGCAACTTTAATGGATGAACTAGCCGACATCATTATCTTATTAGATGACTCTAGATATGCTAAATACAAAGTAAAGTTTTTAATTGTTGGGGTGCCATGCGGAGTTATCGAGTATTTTTCAAAATCGAAAAATAGATCATCAGTTGGAAATAGAATAACAGAGCTTCCATCGGTAACTGGATTTTCAATCTTAGAGACCAAGGAAATTGTTAATAAAGGATTTAATGAACACCTAGACTGTGATTTAAGTCAAACGCTAATTGATGGCATAACAGGAAAAATTTATGACATTACGTTAGGTGTGCCTCAGCGAGTACATGAGTATTGTTTATCGCTCTATTACGCCCGAGAAGATAATAATGGAAATATTGACGCAAAAACTTTAACCGATGCTGATGCTGGATGGCTTCAAAAAGGCCTGCGAGAATCATATGCGGCAATTGAACAGCATTTTTCTGGCAGTGGAGGACAGATAAGGCGCGGACAGGTTTTATACTCAATAGGAAAGCTGAAAGGGCATCAGTTTAATACGGCTGAAATCGGAGCTCAAATTAGAAAGAATTTTACCTCTGTAGAAATTAGTGCAGACTCAGGAATTGGATCAATATTATCTAGTTTAACAAAAGGAGATTCTCCCTTACTATCCAAAAACACAACAACAGGTTCCTACAGTGTCATAGACCCTCGTACGATAATGTGTTTAAGGCTCATTCTCGAAAAGACTGATGACAATCAGGTAATCAAAAGGGGATTCATCAGAAATTAAAAATCAGTAGGCTGTAAAGTTAACAAACAGGATCAGAATAAATAATCATGCCTGCCACAGGCCTCACTTTTCTTTGCTTCGCCACAGAAAAGTAAGCAAAAGAAAGGCGACCCGGCGAATTTCTGACCCTGTGCTTCTCAGGGGCCAACGGGTCGTCTTGGTGTGACATCCCTGTCCCATCAAGACTAAAACGGACGTCCTGTCCGTTTTACCCTATCACCTTACGATGCTCAGAAAATTCACATGGGATTCAACGGAAAAGAGCAAGAGCAAGAAGTCTGGAAAAATAACCTATAAATAATCAGGAAAAGGAAGTGAAAAGATGAACGAAAACGTAGCCAACATTGAAAACGATACTCTACACGCTGAAGAGCCGATAGAAATTACAAAAGGAGGGATTAGCAATGAATTTTATATTGTCTCCAAAAAGAAGTTTATATGGCTTTACTTCAGCACTTTTGGATTTTATTCAATATATTGGTTTTTCAAAAACTGGATACTTCAAAAAAAATTCCATAATGAAACTTATTGGCCAGCAATGCGTGGTTTGTTTTATATATTTTTTACGCATTCGCTATTTAGACAAGTAGATAGAAAACTAAAAAATTCTGATAAAAAATATATCTGGGACCACGGCGGTATTGCTACACAAATAGTAATGCTAACTCTTGCCTCTAACCTATTGGGCAGGCTGGCAAGTAAATACATGGGCTCACCTTACACCGATATAGGCTCCATCGCGCTTGCAGCCGTTATGGGAGTACTGCTGCTTAGAGTTCAAATGGCTACTAACCTGGCGTGCAACGATTCTGAAGGCGAATCTAATAACAAGCTTTCTGCACTCAATATATTTTGGATTGTTATAGGGGGGATTTTTACGCTTCTTGCGATCTTAGGCATTTTCTTTACAGATGCTGACACCTAGAGTTAGTACCAACGAGTCGCCTTGATGTGAGATCCCTATACCATCAAGACTAAAACGGACGTCCTGTCCGTTTTACCTTACCACCTTGCGATGCTCAGGGAATTCACATGGGTAAAAAAATCAACATAGAAATCACAATGGAAAAAAAGGATTAAACATGAATGACAATAATCAATTACCACAAAGCTCCGAATCTAACGAAGAAATAAAAGAATCTGGCGCTCTTGCTTCGCGCTGGGATCGTTTGGGAGCAGCAATCATTGATGCAATTATAGGCATGTGCGTTATGTTACCGCTTATGTATTTTTCTGGTGGGCTAGAAGGTATCAGCAAAGGAATAGAACAACCGATAGAATACAAATTAATTATGAACATAGTCGGGATAATAGTTTTCGTTATGCTCCATGGAGCGTTATTGGCAACAAAAGGACAAACCATTGGCAAAAAAATAATTGGGATCAAAATAGTTGATCTAAATGGAGACCTACCAAAAATACAAACACATTTGCTAAAGCGATACGCGGTGTACTTTATTCTAGGCTTAATCCCTACAGTCGGTGCATTTTTATCTTTTTTAAATATTTTATTTATCTTTGGAAAAGAAAAGCGTTGCGTTCATGACTATATTGCTGGAACAAAAGTAGTAAATAGCTAATCGGTCAATCATACGTCATTGAAGTGATAACGGACGTCCTGTCCGTTTTACCCTATCACCTTGCGATGTTTAGAAAATTTACATGGAATTGAACAGCGGGTGCCAATAAAGAATATTTTTTGCTTTTGCCTTTAACCACCCCTTATGAGTTCGCCGAGCACTGGAAGAAAATTGCCGGAAAACGGACACGACGTCCGTTTTAGTGACTACGCGGCAGGACGCCGCGTCGGAACGACGGCTATTTTCTGAAGCGCGCAGGAAACACGAACGAGTGGGTCGCCTTTCTTTTGGTTACTTTACTTTGGCGAAGCAAAGAAAAGTAACTCGCCAGCAGGCGAAACTGAACATAGAAAATGATTAACCAATTTAAGGAAAATGCAATGAAAAAGCTATTAACCTCAATATTCTTGCTATTTATTAGTTCACAACTGGCTGTCGCTGAACTAGATAAGAATTATCTAGTTCAAATAGATAAAATGGTTGCCGAAAATCAGTATGAAAAAGCTTTAGATGCCTTTAGATACTATTTTAAAGAATCAAGAAAAGAGAGCAGCTTAGGAGCAGTTCGATTATCGTTTTGTTTATCTGCTTGGGTTTCACTGGGAAAGATTTATCCTCCGGCAATGAGCGAACTCATTTTAATGTCAAATGAGCGCAGGAACCTTTTGTTAGCTGGCAAAGGGAATTCCGAGACCTTTCAGGAATACAATGCTATCAATCGCTATATAGAAAAGGATAACGAAACATTAGCAACTTTCATCGCCATAGAGAAGGATTTCCCACAGCAAGCAGCCTCATACCATTTTTTTGCTAAAGACCTCATCATCAATGCCAAACAGTACGACTTAGCGAAAAAGTATATTGATCCTATATATGAATTTGAAAACTTAAGATTTCTCAGAGAATCAGAATTAAGCTCTTCAAGAAAAAGTAAATATGCGTTTGCAAATAGTCAAAGCGACGTAGTCTTCGAAAAAAATGTTAGCGAACTTATTGAGCTGGCAAATAAAATTGGAATGAAAGACGCCGCCGACGATATTAAGCGCCGTTACGCTAACTACATTAGTTTAAGCCCACTAAAAAAATAGGACGCATCACGTCAAGAAAATATTTTTGCTTTTGCTTTTAACAATCCCTATGAGTTCGCCGAGCACTGGAAGAAAAGTCATTCAGACCGTCCATGGCCTTTACTCTTCGAGCAGCTTCGCTGTGCAAAAATGCTCCTGCAGTTTGTGGCGAAGCACGACTGCATGGATGAAGTGGTACGGCACCCCGAAGGTAGAGCAATGCAGGAGCAATTGCCGAAAGGAAAGTAACTCGCCAACAGGCGAAACCAATCACGAAATAAAAACCTCAAAAAGGAAGTCAAAATGTTCAAGCTAATAACAATCCTGGCATTCGCGATCACCCTGTCCTCATGCGCAACCAACACAACTAAAACCAAAGAAAAGGATGAAGATCTCTCCTCCGCACTTACCGGCCTTTTTGGCGAACCGAAAAAAGTAGACGAAAAGAAACTGGAAAAATTTCCCTTAGGTTCCGAGAAAAATCCTGTTCGAGTGGCTGGCCCCGGAGGACAACGCGATTACCTTTCCCGCTTGGTGTGCGACAACAACGAGCCCGTATCAGCGTTTGAACGTATGGGAAGCGCAGGAATGAGCCCCTTTGGATCTATAATGGATATCTACGAAGTTATCTGCGATACAAATAAGGGGGTTGTTAAACATTCCGTTTATCTTGATATGTACCACGGAGATTACGACGAAACGCGACCAGCAGTAGGCTTTATTGCATTGAAACCCAACTGTTGGATCCCCATAAAAAAAGCAATTGAATTTAGAGAACAGAAAAATTTCAATGCTGCATTGGAGCAAATTGAATTACACAATCAATGCGATACATCCAAAGAGCGCATGTCTTACTATTATCACCTTGGATGGACTTATGCGGAAATGGGCGAATTTATAAAAGCAATTGATGCTTATTCGGAAGGTTTAAAAACACAACCCAACTACCCCTTCGCTTACTGGCGCAGAGGTTTGGCTTATGAAAAATTTGGCAAAGCAGTTGAAGCACAAGCAGATTACAAAAAGGCGTACGAAGTGGGAATGGAAGGGAATCCTGAAAAATTTAAAGAATTTCTAAATCAAAACCCAGATATAGCCAAAAAACTTATGCCACAATAAATAAATGTGATCAGCCTGTGACTGACTCATCAAGACTAAAACGGACGTCCCGTCCGTTTTACCCTATTTCCTTGCGATGCTCGGGAAATTCACATGGGAAATAGCAACATTGTGAGCACCACCTTGACATGGTGAGGGTCAAAACTAATAAGGCATGAAGATTGAGCTGCGGGTACTCATAGCCGATAAATATTTGTGCTTGTGCTTTTAACATCCCTTACGAGTTCGCCGAGCACTGGAAGAAAATCGCCGGAAAACGGACACGACGTCCGTTTTAGTGACTACGCGGCAGGACGCCGCGTCGGAACGACGGCCATTTTCTGAAGCGCGCACGACTGCATGGATGCAGGAGGTAGAGCAACGCAGGAGCAGTTGCCGAGGAAACACGAACGAGTGGGTCGCCTTTCTTTTGGTTACTTTACTTTGGCGAAGCAAAGAAAAGTAACTCGCCAGCAGGCGAAACCTACAAACAAACAAAACTAAATATCATGAAATACAAACTCGCCATATTCGACTTCGATGGAACTCTTGCAGATTCCTTTCCATTTTTTGTAAGCGTATTTAACCAGCTTGCTGATGAATACGATTTTAAAAAGATTGATGCTGCTTCCGTAGATCAATATAGGCATTACAACGCCAAACAAATGATGGAAATTGTTGGCTTGCCGAAGTGGAAGCTGCCAATGGTGGGGAAACGCTTTATGTCCTTGATGAAAGACAACGCAAACTCCATTCAATTATTTGACGGCATTAGTGAAACCCTGGAATACCTTGTTGAACACCATGTTCTGGTAGCTGTTGTTTCGTCTAACTCTTATGAAAACCTTAGCCATATTCTCGGCGATAAGCTTTCACAGCTCGTTACGAGTTTTGATTGTGGTATGTCTATATTCGGCAAAGCCGCGCGCTTGGAAAAAGTACTCAAGCAAAATAAGCTTACAGCTTCTGATGCTATTTATATTGGCGATCAAGTTACCGACCTTGAAGCCGCGCACAAAAAATCAATCGCTTTTGGTGCTGTGGCATGGGGTTATGCGTCAATCGAAAGTTTAGCGGCCCATAGCCCCGCAGAGATATTTCAAACACCCTACGACATAAAACGAATCGTAAATTAACGCGCCCATCTCAACAAAAGTGATCCACATGAATTATTTACGGTTGATCAAGGCCTGCGTGTGTTAGCGCACTCCCTATAGACGCGCCACACGTATAATGATGACATTTTCATTCTGACAGCGGGGGCAAGAATCATGGATTGGAAAGGCGGAAGACGCAGCAGCAATATTGACGACCAACGTAACTCACCGCTTGCGGCTGGCGCGGGAGGCATAGGTATTTTGCTTCGTTTCTTACCCTATTTGATTGGAACTAAAGTAGGCCGAATTATCCTTGTCGTTGGCGGTTTAACCTATTTTGGCGCGCGCATGCTTGGTATAGATATGCTGCAAATAATGAGCGGAGCACCTGCTGCTGCCCCCACGCAAGCCTTAAGCGCTAAAGATCAGGAATTGGCAGATTTTGTGTCCGTTACTTTGGCAAGCACCGAAGATGCCTGGAAATCTGAATTCCAGAAAGCCGGAAAAACTTATCAGGAACCGGTATTGGTACTTTTCAGGCACAGAGTTAATTCCGCTTGCGGTTTGGCGCAATCTGCTACGGGGCCATTTTATTGCCCAGCCGACAATAAGCTTTACATCGATTTAAGTTTCTATGAAGACATGAAAACAAGATTGGGAGCACCAGGAGATTTTGCACAAGCCTATGTTATTGCGCATGAGGTAGGTCATCACGTTCAAAATTTACTAGGGATTGCGGCAAAAGTCAGTAACGCGCAACGCACATCATCACCCAATGTGGCGAATGCATTATCCGTGAAAATGGAACTACAAGCTGATTGCTTAGCCGGTATATGGGGTCACTATGCGGACCGCGAGCGAGGCATTATTGAAGCAGGCGATATAGACGAAGCCTTAAATGCTGCCGCTGCAATTGGCGATGATCGCCTGCAAGAACAGGCGACAGGTACGGTTAGGCCAGAAAAATTTACGCACGGAACATCCAAGCAAAGAGCTGAGTGGTTTAATCGCGGATTCCAAAGTGGTTCATTTGAAAACTGCAATACATTTACTAACTAAATCACCTCAATATTTTACCAGCGCATGAATCACTGCAATTCATGCGCTGGTAAAGAATCTGCTCCGCTGATCACTTCAAAAAGTTAGCAATATCAAAATAATTTGATTAAAATTTAGTTTCGCTTGATAAACGTTCAAGTGAAAAATAAATATTTATAATTTCTAAAAATTTTCATCAATTGGCTCAAGTATTTTATATTGCTACGCACCGTCAAATCAGTTAGACGCTTAACATTAGTAAACCTATATTTTTTGTTAACATTTTTTTATTACATACAGCGTCAGCGCAGCATAAACACATGAAATTTTTCCTGAAAAAGTAATAAAAACTATTGATAGTTTTTGTTTCATCAACCTAGAATCAAATCGCCTTTTTTGCAATCCCAAGTGATTTCAAAAATGCATTTCGTAAGTTAATTTTTTTCAGGAGATTTTTATGAAAAAGCTATCATTAATTCTTGCAGGTGTTTTAACGGCTTCTATGGCTATCGCACAAACCGGAACAGGTAGTGGCAACACCAACAAAGGTACTACAGGCGCGAGTGGAACCAACAAAAGCTGGTCTTCATCCTCATCGTCGCGCGGCAACATGAACGACGGTACTAACGGCACTCGAAACGGAACTAACGGCAGCGGTAACACAGGAAGTGGCAGCGGAACTGGTACAGGAACTGGAACCGGATCTGGCACTAATGGCTCAGGCTCTGGCAGTGGTGGTAACGGCACTACCGGAACTGGCACAGGAACCCAAGGTAGATAATGTGAACTTTCATTTACAATTAAAATAAAAGGCCCTTTCTTGGGGCCTTGTTGTTTTGAAAATTTATTACAACCACAACATATATTCTCGCATTATGATAGGCTCTCCTCGTAAGTTGCACGCCCCACAATAATTAATTAGCTTGCACACCAAATCAATTCACGGAACTGACAATGATTTCTCTAACCCATATAAAAAGCCTGCTATTGGCGCCCTCCTCTTTACCCAATCGCCATGCACATTTAAGTGCGGCAAGTGGTTTGGTGCAGGTTGGGCCCTGGTTATATGTTGTGGCCGATGACGAATTGCATTTGGGTAAGTTTTCATTAGCAAACAATGATGTCGGCGAATTATTCCGCTGTTTCGATGGCGAACTACCGATGGATAAGGAAGAGCGCAAGGCAGCTAAACCCGATATTGAGGTACTGACATTAATTCCGGCTTTTAACACATCACCGCACGCTTTATTAGCCTTGGGGTCTGGTTCAAAAAAAAATCGCCACCGTGGCGCAATAATTCCGCTTGATCACAGCGGCAATATTTTAGGCCCAGCGAATATCATTGAGCTTTCCAATTTTTATGAATTTCTTAAAAAAGAAATAGGAAAGCTAAATATTGAAGGTGCCGCTATTGTTCAGGACGACATTTTACTTTTTCAGCGCGGTAACAAAAAAAATGAACTCAACGCCAGTATTCGCCTCAAGCTTGAAGATTTTTATCGTGCAATTCAGGAACCTAACTACGAACCATGCATTCGCATAACTCCTTATGATTTAGGTGAGATCGATCAAGTGCCACTGTGTTTCACCGATGCTACTTCACTACCCAGCGGCGACATTATTTTTACCGCAAGCGCAGAAAACACGTCCGACTCATACCTTGATGGTGCCTGCATGGGTTCCGCTGTCGGAGTTATCGACCCCAAGGGAAAGCTCAGCCTACTGGAGCCTGTAAATAAAAAAGTCAAACTGGAAGGTATAGAAGCCACTACAAATGGCTCGGCTATAGAACTCTTGCTCGTAAGCGATGCCGATGACGCGACACTCCCGGCACAGCTTTATTCCGCACGTATTAATTCTTAATGGAACCTATGAGGACATAAAATGAAATCTGTAATTGTTAAAGCAACGGTGATTTGTGGAACCCTGGATATTCTTTACGCCATAGTTATGGCAATTCTGGGCGGCGGCACAGCCTTGGGGGTTTTGCATTCTGTTGCGTCCGGTCCTTTTGGTGCAAGTATAAAATCCTGGGGCTGGGCGGGCGGATTAGTTGGGCTTGGAGTGCACTTTACAATCATGCTGGTAATGGTTGCAGCTTTTGTATTTATTGTTAAATCCGTTCGAATCCTTTCATCCATAAACACGTTTGTATTAGGCACCATTTATGGATGCTTACTTTACTTTGTTATGTATTGGGTTGTATTAAGCTTGCGTTGGCCGAGTGCATTTCCACAAACAGATCCAATGCAAATTATTAAAGCACTTATACCCCATATTTTTCTCGTAGGGATTCCGTTGGCATTCATTGCCAAGCAGCAAAAAAATAGACAAATTTAGGAAAACAATCATGACCGAAAAGTTAAATGACGAAGCATTACAAGCCTTAAAAATCGCATTCACTTATATGCCTAAAGCAATTGAAGTAAATAAATATGAGTACGGTGACCGCTACCAAACTGTACTTGAGCATATTGAAACCGTAAGAGAAGTATTACTTCTCAATGACGTAGACCCCGAAGAAGTTTATGGTGAAATTAATCCTGATAGCACACCTAATTCATCTTATTAGTGATGAGTATATTAAACGATGAATATCAAAGAGCTTTCAGAAAAAACGCATCTATCTGCGCACACGCTAAGATATTATGAAAAGATTGGTATTCTGCCGAATATTCAAAAGAATAGCAGCGGACATAGATTTTATTCAGCAAGCGATCTGGAATGGATAAGTTTTGTTATTAAACTGAAAGAGACTGGAATGCCGCTGGAGGAAATTATTACTTATGCCCGCCTTCGTGAACAAGGCGATGCCACTTCTGCTGAACGTATGCAATTATTAATTAAGCACAGGGAAGTATTGGAGGCAGCCATTGCTCGGCAAACAAATTATCTAGCGGCGCTAGACGCAAAAATTAATTTTTATCGCAACAAAATTAACGCTTGACTTAGACCTAACTCTAACACTTAAGCTCGCCCCACATTCACAGTAATGAGGGAAGACCATGACTCAATCACGCTACGAAACTGGCTTACAAAAGCTCAACCAAATTGACGGTTTAGCAGGCACAAAGGTTATTGAAAGCCTGCAAGATATTTGCCCCGACTTAGCCAAGTTCACCATCGAATTTCCCTTTGGCGATATTTATTCGCGGCCCGGCCTGGATCTTAAATCCCGCGAAATAGCAACTGTGGCCGCTCTCACAGCCTTAGGCAATTGTGCACCGCAACTTAAGGTCCACCTTCAGGCAGCGCTAAACGTAGGATGCACAGAAGATGAACTTAAAGAGGTTATTCTACAAATGGCTGTCTATGCAGGTTTTCCCGCCGCCCTGAATGGCATGCTCGCCTTTAAGGAAGTATTAAAAAGAAACTAATAAACGAAGGTTCAGTGTTCGCCTAAGACCACATTCGCAAAAGCAATCTAAATATCTTGTTTAACGACAGGATGAAGCTATGGCATCATAGTAAATATTGCGTTACTTACGCATTAAGCTTCTGTTTGCGCAGTTGGAGCATCCGAATATTCGCACCCTATCGAAAGAAAACATAAGAGGCTACTTTGGGTTCTTTACATCCAATGTAGCCCTTTGTGCCCTACTCTTTTGCATCTGCCTCTTATCACCCGGCGTGCACGCCGAGCAAACGGATCCTATAGTTGTTCGTTACCCTGCATCTGATTCAAACCCCTATTACTACAAACGCGTAAAATATTTCGTAGAAATACTTGAATTAGCTCTATCCAAATCAAACCACAAATATCAGTTAGAAAAAGTTTCGTTGCCGTTTATGAACGAAAGCCGTTCCAAGACCAACCTTATGACTAATGTTTATGAGGTTCATTGGCTGAATGTTCAAAAATCATTAGACACAGATATACACCCGATCCGAATCCCACTATGCAAAGGCTTGAGCGGATGGCGAATATTATTTATACGCCCAGAAAGCCAAAGCAACTCTCTTCTATCAAAACGCTAAAGGATTTACGCCATTACACAGCGGGGCACGGTAATGATTGGCCAGAAACTGCTCGCTATAACAGCTTAGAATTACCGCAAAAATTATCAGGAAGCTGGAAAGGACTTTTTTATATGCTGAACCAGAGCCGAATAGATTATTTGTCGCGCTCTGCGCTTGAAATTTACGATGAGGAAGATGCTTTTCCAGAGTTAGGGTTGAAGATCGAATCGCAATTGGTATTTCACTATCCTGCCACCTATTATTTTTATGTTAACAAAAACAACCAATCACTTGCTGCCGATATAAAAATTGGTTTGGAACGCGCTATCGCCGATGGTTCATTTGACAAAATATTCAACCGTTATTTCAGTGAAAAAATTAGCCGTTTACATATTGAAAAACGCCGTATTATTGAAATGCCAACCGAAGCCGATGCAAGCCTGATTGCTGATCGAAAAGCAAATCCTTCTTACTGGTACAAAGCACATTAATCGCGACCCAAAAAATATTTCATTCCTTTTACCCAAAAAAAATTTCCATCATTAATAATGGAAAACATTCAAATACAATTCTAAACAAAACTGAATAAAGCTAATCTTGCAACAAAATCGCGTTAGTAGGCAGACTAATAATGATGTACGACCATCATTATTTTTAACCTACCAGGAGACGGTACATGCAAGGTTTCAAAAAATTATTATTAGGATGTGTTTGCGCAGCTGTATGTACACAAGGGTTTGCCGACAGCAAGGATAACAAGGGCTTTGTAGTGAGCAAACCAAGCCTTACCTTGAAAGCAGCAGAAACTATTGCAAATGCGTGCATTGAGAATCAGGTAAGTAATAGAGGCAGTACGATTGCAATTGCAGTCGTGGATGCAAGCGGAAATTTATTGGTTTATAAACGTATGGATGGCACGAGTGTAGCGAGTGGTGATATTGCGCTGCAAAAAAGCATCAGCGCCGCCCGTTACGGTTACGCTACTCGTGAAACAAATAGATGGGTCACCGGCAATATCGCCGTTGGTCAAGCGAAAGATATATTTGGCGTTACAGGCGGTATACCCGTTAAAACCCAGTCAGGTGAAATTTTGGGTGGCATAGGTGTTAGCGGTGCCATTTCAGACGATGATGAAGCCTGCGCTAAAATTGGTTTAAGTAAATTGGGTGATCTGTAAAATTCAACCCGGCATTCTGCTCTGATTCGCGTTTTTGACCATAAAAGTGAATCAGGGCAACTTCTCTCGACAAAATCCCCTCTCAAACATCAATCTGCCGGTTTCGGAATGTCACTGAAAGACATAACTCCGAACAGAATTTTCCAGAAAACACAGATCGCAGACGAAATTTGACGAAAAGAATGCCATTCATGGAAATTTCGTCGCTTTTTCCTAGGGCACATCTCAATAAAATCCTGTATATTACGCGCCTATTTTCCAACCCAGCTTATAGAGAGTCCTATGACTGATTTATCACTTTACAGAAACATTGGTATCTTCGCCCACGTTGATGCCGGCAAAACCACCACTACCGAGCGTATTCTGAAGCTGACTGGTAAAATCCATAAGATCGGTGAGGTTCACGAAGGTGAATCAACTACCGACTTCATGGTACAGGAAGCTGAACGTGGTATTACCATTCAGTCGGCAGCTGTAACCTGCTTCTGGAAAGGTACTCGCTTCAACGTAATTGATACCCCCGGACACGTTGACTTCACCGTAGAAGTATATCGTTCATTGAAAGTATTGGACGGCGGTATCGGCGTATTCTGTGGTTCTGGCGGTGTAGAGCCTCAGTCAGAAACTAACTGGCGCTATGCGAACGACTCTAAAGTATCGCGTTTGATTTTCGTAAACAAACTTGACCGTATCGGTGCTGACTTCCTGCGCGTTACCGACCAGGTACAAAACGTACTTGGCGCCAAGCCACTGATCATGACCCTGCCAATCGGCCGCGAAGACACTTTCGTGGGCGTGGTAGACGTTCTGAACCGTCAAGCCTACGTGTGGGACGATTCTGGCAAACCAGAAAACTACAACGTTGTAGAAATTCCTGCCGATATGAAGGACGACGTTGAACTCTACCGCAGCCAATTGGTTGAAACTGCTGTAGAGCAAGACGACGACTTGATGATGGCTTATATGGATGGCGAAGAGCCTTCAATTGAAGACCTCAAGCGTTGTATTCGTAAGGGTACTCGTGACCTCGTGTTCTTCCCAACCTTCTGTGGTTCTGCCTTCAAAAACAAAGGTATGCAACTCCTGTTGGACGCGGTAGTTGACTATCTGCCTAACCCAACCGAAGTTAACCCCCAACCTTTGACTGACGAAGAAGGTAACGAAACTGGCGAGTTCGCAACAGTTTCTGCCGACGAGCCATTCCGCGCACTGGCGTTCAAGATTATGGATGACCGTTTCGGCGCCCTGACCTTCGTACGTATCTACTCAGGCGTGCTGAACAAAGGTGACACTCTGCTGAACTCGTTCACCGGCAAAACCGAGCGTATCGGTCGTATGGTGGAAATGAACGCTAACGACCGTACCGACCTGACCACCGCACAAGCTGGTGACATCATCGCGTTGGTAGGCCTGAAGAACGTTCAAACCGGTCACACCCTGTGTGATCCAAAGCACCCATGTACTCTTGAACCAATGGTGTTCCCAGAGCCAGTAATTTCTATTGCTGTAACTCCGAAAGACAAGAGCATGATCGAGAAGATGGCGACTGCTATCGGTAAGCTGGTGTCAGAAGATCCAACTTTCCGCGTTGAGACTGACCAGGATTCAGGCGAAACTATCCTGCGCGGTATGGGTGAACTTCACCTGGATATTAAAGTAGACATCATGAAGCGTACTTATGGTGTTGAGTTGAACGTTGGTCAACCACAAGTGGCCTACCGCGAAACCATTACTCGCGGTATCGAAGACAGCTACACCCACAAGAAGCAATCTGGTGGTTCTGGTCAATACGGTAAGATCGACTACCGTATTAACCCAGGCGAGCCAAACACTGGTTTCGTGTTCAAGACTTCTGTTGTTGGTGGTAGCGTTCCGAAAGAATTCTACCCAGCCATTGAAAAAGGCTTTAAGTCAATGATGGACACTGGTCCATTGGCTGGCTTCCCTGTGTTGGACGTGGAAATTGACCTGTTTGACGGTGCATTCCACGCCGTGGACTCGTCAGCAATCGCGTTCGAAATCGCAGCGAAAGGCGCTTTCCGTCAATCTATGCCAAAAGCCGGTCCACAATTGCTTGAACCAATCATGAAAGTTGACGTGTTCACTCCAGAAGATCACGTAGGTGATGTTATCGGTGACCTGAACCGTCGTCGCGGCATGATCAACGGCCAAGACGCTGGCGTAACTGGTGTTCGTATCAAGGCACAGGTTCCACTGTCAGAAATGTTTGGTTACATCTCTACTTTGCGTACCATGACTTCTGGTCGCGGCCAGTTCTCTATGGAATTCTCTCACTACGCTCCTTGCCCAAGTAACGTAGCTGAAGCTGTAATTGCAAAAGAGAAAGAAAAGAAAGCTGCTGCTGAAAAGAATAAATAATTCTTTTTTATCAGCGCCTCTCCTGCGCATCCATGCGCTCGAGGCATACCGTTCATCCTGAACATAAAAGCCCCGCCAGTGAAAATTGGCGGGGCTTTTTTATTGGGTTAAAGCGTTAGTTTTAAAAATGGTAAAAAAATAACGACAAGCCTAGCTGTTTATTAGCGCTTCAATTCCCGCGCCGTAATTGATATGAAATACATTTCCATCAACCACCAGTGCAGGCACAGATTTAACCCCGGCCTTTAAAGCTTCATCCAAACGGTTCTTTTGCAAACCAAGGTGCACAGATTCAACAGGGCTTTTCAAATTGTCTACGAACTGCTGTTCTGCAGTTACGCAAACGGGACAACCTGCATGGTAAAAAACGGCTTTAGTGTTCATAATGTTTCCTCCAAAGGATGATAGTAGTACGCAGGAACTCGTCCTGACCCGATCCACATTAGGTGAAAGCGACACTGGAAAATAGCGGGCACTTTTTGGTGCCCGGGTAACTTTTTGGGGTAAAACCTTGATGAAAAACGAGAAAAAAATTTCTTCACCAACATTGTCCGATTATCAAAAACTGGAAGATGTTATCGGCTGCAAATGGTCAGTTGCAGTTTTAACGAGCATCGCCAAAGGGATTAATCGCCCCGGCGAAATTGAACGTCACATTGAAGGCATATCCACTAAAGTGCTTTCGGAGCGCTTTCGCAAATTAACGGCATACGGGCTTTTGTTGAAACATGCTTACGCCGAATTACCACCACGCACCGAATATGAATTAACAAATAAAGGCAAAAGCTTGATCAATATTATTGAGCAGATCCACGAATTGGACGCAACAGAATAACTTAATGAAAAAAAACTCTCGCCCAATTTTATATACATTTAGGCGCTGCCCCTATGCCATGCGCGCACGCATGGCTATTTATATCGCCGGCATTGACGTCGAAAAAATCGAAGTTTCATTAAAAAATAAACCGCAAAGTCTATTAGATTACTCACCCAAAGCTACGGTGCCTGTAGTTGTTACACCCACCGGTGAAGTTATCGAACAAAGCCGTGACATTATGAATTGGGCACTACTGCAAGCAGACCCGGATAATTGGTTATTGCAAAATGATATTTTGATGCAGCAACAAATGAAGCAATTAATTGATAGCTGTGATAATGAATTTAAACCCTTGCTGGATCGCTACAAATATTTTGACCGTTATCCGGAATATTCGCAGCTGGAGTATCGCCAGCAAGCAGAGAATTTTATTCAGGTATTGGAAACCAGATTAAAACAGCAAGCGTTTCTCGTAGACTCACAAATGCGCCTCGCTGACGCCGCAATTTTTCCCTTCACTCGACAATTTGCTGCGGTGGATCATGATTGGTTTATGCAAAGTGATTATACAAACTTACAGCGCTGGATTGATGTTTGCGTAAACACAACTATGTTCAAAAGCATTATGGAAAAGAGTTAACTATGTAATCGCAGCACGCATTTAACCTAGTGTATATTTCTGTAAATTAATAGGATTTATCGTAATCCTGTGTTGTACTAGATAAGTTTTCTGCACGCTAAACTGTAAAATTCTCCTGACACGCTTGAAAAGTGTTGGCTCAAAATGAAAAGGTCGGCTCAAAATGAAAAATAATATGCTTCTTATTTCACTATTCTCCATCGCTTTGTTGGGGTGCGCTGATGCAGGCACCAAATCTGATAAAGCAAATGCTGCAGCAGCAAAAACTGCTAGCTCCGAAGCTTTTACCGGAGCGAACTCTCGCTTAATTGGCCGTTTCGATCGTAACACTAATGGGCAAGCAAAGTTTACCTGGCCAGGTTCAGCGATTGAATTTCGCTTCGAAGGCTCCAAAGCCAGTATTAATATCGCGAGCCAGGCAAAAACACGTTTCGCAGTAACGATTGATGGAAAGACTACAGATCTTTGGACTGAAGCCGGAAATCACACATATGTTTTGGCATCCAATCTGGGCAGTGGCACTCACACTCTCAGACTAACGCGCCTCAATGAATCCACTGCAGGTGTCACCAGCTTTATTAGCGATCCACAAGTCGATGGAAAATTATTAAGTCCACCGCAAACACCGGAAAAGCAGTTGTTGGTAATTGGTGATTCAATAACTGCAGGCTACGGCGTTGAAGGTGCGAGCGAAGCCTGCCATTACACACTTGATACGAGCAATCAACAACTTACTTATGCAGCTCTCGCGGCAAGCGCGCTGGGCGCAGACTTACATGCGATAGCATGGTCTGGCATTGGCGCCTGGCGTTCCTACGGTGAAAAGACTCCAACAAATCCGACCATTCTCACACGGCATACACGTACGCTTGCTGATGATACAACTAGCGTTTGGAATCCATCGCAATATCAACCCGATGCAATACTTATTAATATAGGCACCAATGATTATTGGGAAGGCTCTACCAGCGACGATTACCGTCTTAACATGGCAAAATTAATTGCACAAATACAAACTGACTATAAAAGCAAACCTATTTATTTAATCGTAAGCCCTATGCTTACCAATAAGGTTCACGCCGCACAAAAACAAGTTTTGGATGGGCTTGCAGTTGGAAATGTAAAAGTGCTCGATTTAGGTGAGGGCCCCGGTTCAGACGGTCTCGGCTGTGATTATCACCCCAACAGCAAAACCCATGCACGCTTGGGCAAGGTATTGGAAAAAAATCTTAAAGCAGATTTGAAGTGGTAATCTAACTAAATGCATCATTGCCCAGTGCAACAACCTGGGCAATGATGATGCTTCAACACGAAATGCAATACTTTCACCATGAATAAACTTTTTATCATTGGCTTGCCTAGAACAGGCACCACCAGCGTCAGTGTTGCACTTCTGGATTACGGATTTAAAGTTGCCCATACCGCTTACACCAAACGTGCATTTGAATTAGCCGATGTTATTTCTGACGCGCCCTGCTTTTGCGATTATCCCCAACTGGATAAAATTTTCCCCGATTCCAAATTTGTCTACCTGGACCGTGCGTTGGAAGTATGGATTCCCTCCATACAAATGTTATTAAATAAAATGCTCCCCGAACTCACACCCAAAGGTTATCTTCACCCTGTTCTTAAACGCAGCATGCAGCAAACGTTTTCCCTATCATTAATTTCGGACCCATTAAGTAATAAACACTTAAGCGATTGTTATGCTAAGCATCAAAAAGCCGTTTTAGATTATTTTGCAGATAAAGATAATTTTTTAAAAATCGATGTCAGCAAGGACACGAGCCTGATCACGCTTCTGGAATTTTTGAATATTGCCCCAAAAGGCGCAACCTGCTTCCCCAAATTAAATGTTGGAAAGCTGGTGGACAACTGGAAAGAATTCAAACACCCTAACAAAGTAAACTCTTTAAGCGCAGGCGCAGAACATCGAAAATTTTTTGATTACGAAACAGGGGAAACCAAACAAAAAATTCGATAAACTCATCTGCAAGGATTCCCCACATACTCATTAAGGCGACACTATGACAAGCAATTTATCGGACTTTCTCGTCACAAAAAAATGGCCCGCCAAATATCCAGACAGACTACAACTCTACTCCCTGCCTACACCCAACGGCGTTAAGGTTTCAATCATGCTTGAAGAAATTGGCATGGCGTACGAACCGCATTTAGTTAATTTCTCCAGCAACGACCAACTGTCCCCAGAATTTTTATCCTTAAATCCTAACAACAAAATACCTGCGATTATTGATCCTAATGGGCCGGATAATAGGCCAATAGCATTATTCGAATCGGGTGCTATTTTAATTTATCTTGCAGAAAAATCCGGCCAGCTTTTACCCCAAGACGCCACGGCGCGTTACCACACCATTCAATGGTTAATGTTTCAAATGGGCGGAATTGGCCCTATGTTTGGCCAAGTTGGATTTTTCAATAAATTCGCGGGTAAAGAGTATGAAGACAAACGTCCTCGCGACCGCTATGTCGATGAAGCAAAGCGCTTGCTGAATGTATTAAACAAGCAATTGGAAAATAGTTTGTGGATAATGGGAGATACATACACCATAGCCGATATTGCTACTTTTCCCTGGGTTAGAAATCTAATAGGATTTTATGAGGCCGGAGATTTAGTGGGCATTAAGGATTTTCCAAATGTTACGCGTTCCTTCAATGCATTCTTGAATCGACCAGCAGTTATTAAAGGACTTACAATCCCGAAAAATGAATAAATGCGTACATTAAATGAATTCGGTAAAATAGATTTTCAACCGCAAATCACGGAGGCTTTATGACCCAAATCCCCCCTGAAGTTAGTAGTCAATTGCTTTTGGATAGCATTACCGCAAACGCTATTGGCTTGGTGGTGCTGAACAGCGACAATAAAATTCTATTTCACAACGGTATTTTTGCGGAACTGCTCCAGTTTGAGGAAATATCTTTAGTTGGCCAGAATTTTGATGAAGCCATCACCTGGGTTTACAACCATCGCAAAAATTCTAATACCGAATCTAATTCGCTACAAAAATGGCTATCACACGCAAATGAAAACCTACAATTTGACACTGAACTGGATGGGCGCTGGCTATCAATAGCTAAACAAACCCATGCGAATGGTTTGATCACCCTTCTGTGTTCTGACATCACGCAGCAAAAGAATGCAGAGTTAAGCTTACGCGACACAAAAGCCGAAATAGAAGTGTTGGCTCTGACCGATGAATTAACAGGCTTGGCCAACCGCCGTTATTTTATCCGACATTTAGAGCGTGAAATTAATCGTTCTCGTCGCAACCATCATCCACTTTGTTTGGCGATTTTAGATATAGATTTTTTTAAAAATATCAATGACACTTTTGGCCATGCTGTTGGCGATAAAATGCTGATGCATTTTTCACAGTTTTTGCAGACACATTTTCGCGCCAGTGATTTTGTTGGACGATTGGGTGATGCGGAGTTTGCTATTATTCTGCCCGAAACCAAAATCGATGATGCATTGCAAGTTGTCGAGAGAGCCATTAATTCGCTTACTAATGAAGAGCTGAGCGATATTCAATATAGCTTCTCAGCTGGAATTGCCAGTTTCCCCGGTGAGTTAACCATTGATAGTAATTGGTTACTGACGCAGGCAGACAAAGCCTTACATATTGCAAAATCTGGCGGGGGAGCCAAAGTGGTTAGCGGTGCAAGCGATTGATCATTTTTGCAGCGCGACTTTATTAGTCAGCTGAATATTTTCCTGCAGAATTTGGTGAATCAAATCCAATTTTTTTATTACCGGCTCGCCCAATACAAATGGATACGCATGCTCATGGCCCATGCTACGATTCAAACTATTTAGGGCATAAGTTAGCGGGAACCAATGTTCAATAATGCTGCGAAAACTTTTGGTGCGATAAGGATTAATTTCCACATCAACTTGCAGCTGTTGGTTAGCCGTCGGTTGCGGGTGCACTTGCAAGCCAAACTCTCGCGCTGTTTCAAGCGTATCAATAATATGTAAATAATGCGCCCAGGTTTCTGCCCAATCCTCCCACGGGTGCGAACTTGCGTAAGCGCTTACATAATTAAGCTGCCAATCGTTTGTTGGGCCATTTTCATAATAAGCTTTTAGTGCTGAACCGTAATCAAGACTGTCATCACCAAACAGCTCCCTTACAGGCTCAAGCCATTTGCTATTGCGCACTAATATATCCCAATAATAATGCCCCGATTCGTGGCGAAAATGTCCGAGTAATGTTCGATACGGCTCCGCCATTTGCTCGCGCATTTTTTCACGGTAAGAAGCATCCGCCTCCTTAACATTTAGCGTGATTAAGCCATTCGCGTGCCCCGTAAGAACAGGGCCAGATTCGCCAGAAACACATGGCGAATCCATTAAGAAATCAAATGCTAATTGCGGACTATTATCAGCGGAAGGCGCGAGTGGAAGTGATAAAGCTAACAAACTATAAATCAATCGACGTTTTTCAGTTTCAATTTTAGACCACAAAAAGAGGTTATTGGCAACAGCAAGATCTGGAATAGTTCGGTTTAATCGACAAGCCACACACAGCTCGTGATCATCAGCTAACTCGACGACCCAATTGCAGGCGTTATAAATTAAACCGTTTGCACAATAACGATAGGTTTTGGATTTGTTGCCATTTAGCAGTTTTAAGCCTCCGTTTTTATGTTGCTTAAATGCTTCAACTTTTAATGTTTCTACGCTAAAACCCAGTAAGGCTCCACATGCCGTACAAGAGGTATTTTCAAAATAAACAAGTTGTCCGCAGCTGCCACACGTGGATAACCGCATTTTTGTAACCTCATAAAGTACAATTAAAATTCTTTTACCTAAGAATACACAAGGGCTCTGTACGACAACGCACATGAACCCTATAGGTAGTTTGGTACTTTAAGCTTTTGGAAACCACACCAGGATCGTCTATCATGCAAAAGCTATGGCTGCTCGTTGTTTTTATCACCCTCACCTTTTCATTATTAGGCTGCGAAGATCAAAAAACTGAACCGCCAGTTGTGCATCCAACCGCAAATTCAAACGCACTGACCACTATTGAAACTGACAAATGGCTTGGTCGGTGGAATGGACCAGAAGGAACTTTTCTCAAGCTTTCAGGTGGCGAGGGTAAGTATGAAATCACCATTCAAAATTTGGACGGTCCGCAAGTTTATAGCGGCATAAGCCTAGACAATAAGATTCGATTCGAGCGAAATGGAGTTATCGAAAATATCCACGCAACTAGCGGGTTAGAAACCGGTATGAAATGGCTAAGCGAAAAACATAATTGCTTAACCATCAAGCGCGGCGAAGGGTTTTGTCGCGATTAAATGACGGCTGCAGACAAATATTTTTATGTGAGTGAATCCAAATTGCGGTAAGAGTGCATCCAAGTAATACACGCCCTTAATGTGAGGCAATTTGATGCTGACGTTTATCTGCTGGTTGTTACTGTTTGTATTGTGCTGGCCGCTAGCCATTCTGGCGTTAATTTTATGGCCTTTTGTCTGGCTGATTTCATTACCTTTTCGTCTGATAGGAATCACCTTCAGTGCCATCTTCGCTTTATTGGCAGCAATACTATTCTTGCCCGCCAGAATTCTTGGGCACAAATGGCAAAATTAATTGAGAATCTTGCCCCTCCGAATTCACCATCTCATAAAAAAAGGGAAGATAGTCTATCTTCCCTTTTTCTCAATTCGCCTATTGTAATCGCTAGGCACTAACTACCAAATGCAAGGGTGTTGTCTCCGGTTGCAGTGTGCGCAAAATATCCATGGTCGTAATAACTCCCAACGCAATCTTGTTATGGGTTACCACCACACGGTGCACATCGTTTTTAACCATCACCGCCGCTATCTGCTCAATAGAGAATTCTTTCTCTACAGCAATAATTTCTTTTTTCATAATTTGATGAACGGTGCAATTTTTTTCAGCGTGGGCACTCCATTCGCGCAAACTGGTTTCATCCAAATCTATTTCACAGGCTTCGCGGTAATAATTGCGCAAAGCTTCACGACGGTTTCGCTCATCCATATTACTAAACTTGAAAATATCAGAAACAGTAACCACACCTACGAGCTCATGGTCTGAAGCAATAACCGGCGCGCCGGATATGTTGTGCTTGATAAAAAACTCTGCCAAACGGTGAATTGTCCATCCCTCATAAGCACTTAACAGAGTGCGGCTCATGATCGATTCTGCGGTTAAACCATTATTATGAATCAATGACATATTGTTAACCTCGTAGTAGTGGATACTCATTAAGTATTGACGTAAAAATCTACTTCGCTAAATTCTGTACCAATCGCTTTATACTTTTTATTCATTAAGAAAGCGCCTGTAGTTCCTCCAAAGGAAGTGAAGAATCATTATGAAATGAGCACAGTATGTGCAAGCAGATAGACATCATAAATCCTATAGTGTTCTGAATAAAAAGCTAGCCACAAAAAGGATTTTCACGCCACAGCCTTCCGTTGCCGTTGTTACGGATAAACAGCCAAGACTTACAGCTCAGCTTGTCATAGTAGTTTTTTAAAGAAGCTGCGGGTAGACTTCGCTGGCTGTTATTTTTTACAACAGGAATCAATTACCAAGAGGAACTAATAATGAAATCAACCATGCTATTTTCGTTACTTGCGGCTTTAACAATTTCTTCCACAACTCTTGCTGCTGACACGCCTGCACCTAAAGGCAAAGTTTTTATTGTAGAGCCAGCCAATGGTGCGACTGTGCCAACCACCTTTACCGTAAAATTCGGGGCGTCAGGTGTTGATATTGTACCCGCAGGAACTGATAAACCTAACTCGGGCCACCATCATCTATTGATTGATACCGATAAGCTTCCCGATTTTCATACTCCGCTGCCCGCCACTCCAACCCTGCTTCATTTCGGTAAAGCACAAACAGAAACCCAAATTACCTTGACGCCGGGTAAACATAGTTTGCAACTCGTGTTAGGTGATTACATTCATGTCCCAGGCAACAATCCTTTGATATCGGAAAAAATCACCGTAAACGTTCAATAAATTGTAATGTGCTTTCGATAGCTTCAAAGGAAGGGAGATTTTTACGGGTAAGTTTTTGTTAAGCCCTCCAATCAAATCTTAATGCAATCTGCTTGACCAAAAGGATTTAAGAGTCGCAAGGATGTGATTTTTTTAATATTTAAAGGGTATTGAATATGGATAACTTAATTAAATTTAATGCGTCATCGCTCCTCGCCGTTTTAATCATTTCTTTTGCAACATCCGCAAATGCCGGGCTGCTTTCTTTTGCTGCAACGAGAGATAGTAGCCTTCCGCTGGATGAATATAACAATTGGAATTACACCTATACACATATAGATACACAAACGGATGGTTCCATAGCTTCGTCCAGCATTTTAAGTGGCAATGCCAAAGCCCAATCAGCCTATGGCGTTAACAGAATTTCAGTTAGTAATAACGCAGCTGTAGACGACGCAGACTTAAGGGAACATTCAATCGGCGGACCTTTTGCCACAGCTATATCCATTTGGTCTGATACGTTCACTATTACCGGTGGAACTGGCAGCGGAAAAGTATCTGTCAGTGCCAATGTTAGCGGACAATTTGGAATGGGTTATGGTGCAGCGGGTATCTATCGGTTATTTAAAGCATCGCCACAAGACTTGCAAAATTTACTCGCGAAACCTTTCGAGTTTTTAGTTGATGAGCCGCTCTTAAACAAACCCTGGGCAACACCTGATTATTTGTTAGACCTGGGACAAGATGTTATCAATTTATCGGTATATGACGACCCCGAAGAACATCTTCAACCTGGCAGTACATTTGGAAAATTGCTTACTACTGAACTTGACTTTAATTATGATGATCCATTTACATTGGTCAGTATCCTTGCAGGTTCGGCAAATGATTTTGGTTCATTATCCGCGTTTAATTCAGCCCACTTTGGTATAAGCGGCCCCGAGAATTCGATCATCTCAACAACCTCCAATTCCAGATATAACCAGGCCGCCGTTCAAGTGCCAGAACCGGGTTCATTTATCCTGCTCACAATTGGCAGCCTATTGTTGTTGATGCGGCGCAAAAGCCAAAAAAATTTTCTGCGCTATAAAATTATATAGTTAAGAAAGTTATGTACCCGGTAAAAATAAAAAGAGCCTGAAGGCTCTTTTTATTTACTTGAGATTAATAATTTCATAATCTAGCGCAACAATCCTTCTCTAAAGGCCTCCCCGTGAAAGATCAATCAATAAACAGCGCCGCTCTTATAAATGTTACAGTAAATGCTTTAAAAGCAGCCAAAGGAAATAGAGATGCGTTGGCAAGCGCAATCACGCAATTTTTAAATGATGCTCGTGCGGCTCATCTTGAAATCGAAGAAATTGAAAATATTTTGGGTGTGAATGAACCCAGCATAATGGATTTGGCAGAGCTTTCAGAAGACGATGAAGAAATAGTGATTGACGCGTTTGAAGAAATTTCGGCCAACCAATAAGAACAACCTAGCTTGGGAATATTATGGAATCTCCTACTGATCAGAATTTAATGCAACCCGACGAACCAATGTTGACCGCCATTGAAGCACGCGTACTCGGTGCGTTAATGGAAAAACAATTGACTACCCCCGACGCTTATCCCATAACCCTTAATAGTCTAGTGCTCGCCTGCAACCAAAAAACTAGCCGCGAGCCGGTGACTAATTATGAATCGGGCGAGCTGCAACGCTGTGCTAGTCAATTACAAGATAAGAATTGGATTACGGTGGATTACAGTGCCCGCGCCGCTCGTTATGACCAGCGCTTAACACGCGTGTTGGGGTTAGACAAAGCTGCGCAAGCACTTTTAAATGTAATGTTATTGCGCGGTCCGCAAACATTGTCTGAATTATTTACGCGCACGCAGCGTATGTTTGACTTTGAAAATATTAATGCGGTTGAAGAGAAGCTTGAACATTTGTGTGCTAAAACAACTCCCTACTTCGTACGTATCCCGCGAGCTGCAGGCCAAAGGGAAGATAGGTTTATGCATTTGCTGTGTGGAAAACCAGATCTGGATGCTATTTCAGCCATGCAAAGCGCTAAAAACACTTCACATGCTAACGACGAATCCACTGTGTATTTGGAGCAAAAAGTTGTGCACTTGGAGCAACAACTCGAACTCATGCAAAAGCAAATAAAATTTTTGCTGGATTTAAACGGTGTTAGCGATTCAGATATAAATTAACCTTAGAAAAATTCTATGCTTGCTTCTGCCTGGATCTGCTCTGGCTGTTCTTTGGTATCAAGTAATCTAGCGGCTTGATCGAGCTGTACGACCAGGCTGCGGAAATGGCCTTCAATTGCATCAGTAACTTCATGCAAGGTTTCTAACGAGCCCAGTGCTCGTTCGGATAATTTCAACATGGAGGATTCTTGCTCCAATGTTAAATCCATTCCTACCGCCAATTCACGCAAAGCTTGTGATAGCTCCGTCATAATGAGTTTGACCGAGCTACGATTGTCGCGCGAGGCCATTTCCAACAAAGACATTACTGTACGAATTTTTTCCTGCTGAACTTTTAACAAAGAATTTACTTTGATTGTTTTTGCACGCGCTTCAGCAATAGACGCTATTTGCGCAATAACATCACGCAAGCGCCCATATTTATCGGGGTTAGCTATTGGGGCATCGATAATCAAGAATTGGGCATTTTCAAAATTGAAAATTAAGAAGCGCCCGTGTGACACTATCCGAAGAGCAGACATACGAAACTGATCAAACAAATTCCGATAACCGGGTGCTATGGCTCTAGGGTAAATCTCCACCGAATCGTCGAAGGTGAATTGAAGATAACCGTTCACCGATAAATCATTCAGACACCGTATAGTTTGATCAGCCAGACGATCCATGGATGAAATTTCTTGCACCGCTTGCGCATAAAACGCCACTATTCCCATTTCAGATGCAGATGACATAGCGGTGAAGGCTATTTCAGAATAGTTTTTCAACTCTTCTTGCAAGGCCAGTATGGATTTTCTATCTTCATAAGATTTTTGAATGCTGACCTTTAGCGCTTCAGCGGTGAATGGATTAAATAACCAGCCGTCCAGATTCAACTGCTCAAGTTGCAAGCGCGCATCGGCGGAGGTGTTTGCCTTAATCAATGCCAAACTTGGTAAATTGGTGGGTATAGCTGCCAGGTAGTCAGACTTAAAAAGCTGGCGACCCGAGATTAGAATTAATTGATTAACAGTTTCACAATAGGCGACGAAATCTGCCGGGCTCGCCACGTCCAACCTATAAGAATCCGCTGCCGCAGTCGGCATGCCTTGATCGTCAACGATGGACTCTCCATCGGGCACACGACACATGCTGTTCGTATCTGAAAACCACCAGAGTTTATCCATAACATCTCCTGCTTACTCGTAACCACACCAAATCAATTTGGCAAACAATTTGAGTATAGGTTGCACCAATCTTTTTGCACGCCTCAAAAAATTACATTGCATAACATAGGCGCCATTTTTTACGTGGGAGCGCTTAAAGCACCTGTTTTTATTATTTTCTTTTATAATCAAGGAAGTTTTTTTGCTTTTTAGTTAGTTAATATTTCGAAACTACTAAAGATCGAAAACATTGATAAGAAAATTTTATGGATGGCAGAACTAAAGATTTTATTACTGCAGAGCAACGGACAAGCGGATAGCCATAGTTTATGATGACCAGCGTTCCATTAAGCGACCGGGCTTACCAGCCCTAACCAACAGGATAAAGATTGTTATGCGCACTAGTGTTTATATAGGTATGTTGTTCTTGAGCTTGATGCTTGCAGGTTGCAGCAACGAACTTAATATTCCCTATAAAGGGCCGGAACTGAATAGCCTGGAACAAGCCGCTAACTATTTTCAAGCGCGCAATGTGAGCAAAAAAATTGTAGGCATGAAAATTCGTATAGAGGAAAAACCCTTCCTCTTGGGTGCCTATGACGTGCGCGATGGAATTCCAGCAAGGGTTCCAGAGGAAAGCTATGGCGAGCTACTTGACGCACTACAGAAAAATGCATCACCGCTCACCAGTGCCCCTCAACTTAGCGACAACCCAGATTCACCAGATGGCTTGCGCACGGCGCAAGAGCGTGTGAGTTACCTCACCGCACGTGCGATTGCCAAAAGCTTTGGCAAAAATGGTATTCCTGTTATGCCTGCCAGTATGGCTATTGGTCTGGCAGATGCCCAAACAACCAACACTCCGCCTAAAATTTCAGCAAAGGAAGAAAAGGAATTATTAGAAGCCATTAAAAACAAAATTGCGGTCAAAGATAACGATTGGGCCGAGAATCGTAAGCAGTATTTTATGGCCGAAGAAAAAACATTTTTTGCAGACAATATTATTAAACCCGGTGTTATAGCGCTCGACTCTGGCGTGCAATATAAGTTTGTTAAAAAGGGAACGGGCAAAGCACCCAAGCTAAAGGATACGGTAACCGTTAATTATCGCGGGACATTGCTTGATGGCACCGAATTCGATAGCAGCTATAAACGCGGAAAAACTGATAGCTTTAAGTTGAGCGATATGATTGCCGGCTTCGGGCAAGCTATGACCCAGGTTCCCGACGGATCGCAGGTCATAATTTATATTCCCACCCGTTTGGCTTATGCGGAAAAAGGTGCAGAGGGGATTCCACCTTATGCAGCAGTCATTTTTGAAGTTGAATTACGAGGAACTAAAAGTAGTTTCTTTTAATCTCTACCAAACCATTAAGGTTCCTAACAGGAGATTTGAACAATGAAATTTTTAGCAATTTGCGGCAGTTTACGAAAAAAATCGACCAATATGGGTTTGCTCCGCTATGCCCAGGCTAACGCGCCCGAGGGCGTGGAATTTATCATTGCCGATATTTCGGAAATTCCCTTCTACAACGCTGACCTCACCGAAAAAGCTGCCTCGGTGCTCAAGTTGTTTGAGCAGCTAGCAGCGGCAGATGCTGTGGTATTTGGTTGTCCGGAATATAACTACTCGCTGGCTCCAGCCTTGAAAAATGCGATTGATTGGGCTTCGCGTGAGCAGGGTAACCCGCTACTTACCGGTAAACCGGCTGCCATTATGGGCGCCGGTGGCGGTATGGGTACTTCACGTGCGCAGTATCATTTACGCCAGGTTTGTGTCTATGTGAATTTACACCCCATCAATACACCCGAAGTTTTTGCCAATGCGTTTACAAACTCTTTTGATGGCGATGGCAATCTCGTTGATGCAAAAATCCAGGGCAACATAGTAGCGCAGCTTGAAGCTCTGGTAACTTGGACCAAGCAGCTGCAAAAATAATTTGCCTTTGCAATCACTGGAGCTTACCACCAGTGATTGCAGCGCCAAACTTCAGTTCCGTTACTTTATTGTGCCTTTCGAAAATCTTCGGCTAAGCTTTTACAGAGGCGCAACTCGACGCCATAACAATAAGCGGCGGCGATGAGAAACTCCTGGCATGAGCAGTAGCGAAAGTAATCATTATTGTAAGAACCTGATGGAAGTGAACAAGTCGCACAGCGTGGTGACTAACCAAGCCATCTACAACGAACAAGGCACCCTTCTCCTGGCAGCAGGCTCTGAATTGAGCGAAAAGCGCGCCGACATCCTTTTACAGCACAAGCTACTTAAACCGCTGGAACAATGCATTGGCATCGCTAGCAGTTTCAGCGCCAAACAACTTTATGAGTATCTGAACAAATTTGCAGGAAACATTGCGGGCTTAATTGCAGTTACCAAAAATGAGGATTACCAAAAAACACTGCGCCAAATGTGTTTGTTCTATGAGAAGTATCCGCTGCTCCAACAAAACCTCACAGTGCTCGCGCTGCGAACCCCCAACATTTACTACCACGGCCTCTTCAGTGCAGCCGCCGGTTTGGCAATTGCAATTCAACTCAAGCTTTCACAACGAGAGCTGCAAACTATCTTTATTGCCGGCTTATTTCACGATGTTGGCTTTTTATATTTGGCGCCAGAACTCAGTCAAAAAAACCAGGAGTTCAGTAATGATGAATGGAAAGCACTGCAAGCTCATCCTCTTATTGCCCAACGCTTTTTAAACCTTGTACCAGACTTACCAAAAGAGATTGGCGATGCGATAGTCAACCATCATGAGCGCATTGACGGTACTGGTTACCCCTACCATATTTTTGGTGACAAACTGCCCATGGTCAGCCAAATTATTGCCGCTACGGATAACATTATTTTCAATCACTCACGCTACAAAGATTACGGTGTGCACGCCCATTCTATGTTGCTTACAGCGCTCAAATTGAGCGACAACATATATTTTGAATCTGTTTATGATGCCGCGATGGTTTTGTTTAAACACGCACCCTCGCCTTCAACCAACCTTATTGAGGCACCGTCTGTCGAAGAACTTTTGGTGCGGCAAAAAATGTTGCAGCAACAATTTCAACATGCAAAATTTTTATCACAAAAATTAATGACGTTTCCTGCCAGCCCCATGATACGTTCAGTTTCTGCCGTTATGGGACGACTGGCGATTTCCGTGGTAAGAAGCGGAATCCTCCAACCTGAACAGGAAGAATGGCTCAATCAATCCAGTCACAATATGAGTTCTGAAGATAGTTTGTCGCTCGTCGAGCTAAGCGTTATGCTGGATCAAATTTATGACCAGCTATTACACCTTAAAAACATTATGGAACGCGTAGTGGAATCTATTCCTGCAAACAATGCGCCCCTTAAAAAAATGGCTTCCGATGCCTTGAATCAAATCGATTTGCAGTACGCCTGAGCAACTTTTTAGGATATGGACACTTCAACCCAACAACTATGCCCTCTCTGCAATAAACCCAACGGCTGCGCGCTTGCCAACGATAAAGAGGCTAGCCAATGTTGGTGCATGAGCGTTAAAATAAACGCGGAAGCCTTGGCAAAACTCAAAACACCGCAAAAAAATTTCGCCTGCATTTGCCAGCAATGCGCCAGCGTGCCTGAAGCTAAATAACCTTAGATCACGCGCGCAGCCCGGATGTTTATCAACTATTGAAGTCATTTATGCTTACCTGGATCAGCCATCACACCGAAAGCAACACAGTTCACGCAGTTTCAGTTGCAGAAACTTCAGAAAACGCCGTGTGTCAAATCATTGAAGCCAGTGCAGAAAAAGCCATCCAAATACTTAAAGAAAACATTCAAGATAATTCACTCTACTTATTATTTGAATGGGATGCCAACCAAGCCAAACTGAACATTGTTGTAACGGATGCAAGCAAAAAACTTGATTCACCGCAATCAGTTTGCTGCACTTTTTCCAGCTTGGCCGTTGAGCTAGCGCGAGAAAGTGAGGAACAGCGCCTTGGTTATACGGAATCTGTTAAATTTTGGCTTCACGATTATTTAACGACGTGCACGGCATTTTTTAATTACTCACTGGTAGCCATTTTTCACAGCAGTTCGCGAGACAATACTGAGCTTCTGTAACATAAGGTTTTACAAATTTATTAATGGGATGGAGACTATGAATCAGTTCAGCACCAGTTTGATTTTAATTGGAATGCCTGGCGCAGGTAAAAGCACCATAGGTGTGTTACTGGCGAAAGCGCTTGCCAAAGATTTCGTCGACACCGATGTGCTAATCCAATTGCAAGAAGAGAAAACCTTGCAAGACATTGTAGACACCCAAGGTTATTTGAAATTGCGCGCGATTGAGGAACAAGTACTGCTTAATACGCACTACCCCAATCATGTTATCGCCACGGGCGGCAGTGCAGTCTACAGCGAAAAAGCCATGCATCATTTAAGGCACTTTGGGCAAATTGTATTTCTGGATTTACCTTTAGCTGAACTCTCCAAGCGTATAAAAGATTTTGATACACGCGGCTTGGCGCGCAAGCCAGACCAAAGCCTGGCAGAACTTTATAGCGAGCGACGCAAGCTTTACCAAAGCTACGCCAACATCACCATTGATTGTCTTGGCAAAAAACCGGACGATATTTTGGCTGAAATCATTTATGAGGAAGCTGAAGCTTATACTGAGAAAGATGCCTAATCTTTACTGACTCAAAAAAAATAAGGCTGCCAATGGCAGCCTTATTTTTTTCGACCGGCAGGTTTTTTATCGACCCGCAGGTTCTGTGGTTCGTTGCGGTGGTTCGCCTTCAGGCTTGGTTCCCGTACCGCGCAAACGCACCAACATTTTTAACACATCAAACCAAAAAGGCGCACCGAACAACGAAGCCGATGCTGTTACTAACCAACCAATAATAGAAGAAGGTACAAACAGCATTGAAAATTCAAAATGACCATTCCAGCCTACCGGCAATGTCTGCAATTGCGAATAAGCCTGGGTGGCTAGAAAGGTGTTGCTTTCTGAAAGCTGAAGTTGCGCAATCGACGCAGGATGCAACCAAAGCGTTTTGAACAAATGTACGCAATCAATGTTAAACCCCGCTGCAATCACAAACGCGATAACAAAACACCAGATTTGTGATTGTTTTTTATAAGCACCGGATACACGCCCCATACCTGTATCAAACCAGGTTGCTATCTCGTGTTGGAAAACATGGAAATTTCCTTCTGCTTTGCGATACAAATTTTGTAGGAGCGCACGCAACTGTTCATCTTTTAACGAATTAATACCCGCTTCCAAATTATCTAGTTTGCCAGGAACTTCTTGTATGGAATGTATTAATGCTAAAGCGAAGTTTTTAGAAGGTATGTAGGCAGGTTTATTTTTGATGTCTTTCACTTTGGTGGCAGAACCATTGCCAGCCGGATGTGCCAAAGCATCGTTATAAATAGACAGTAAAAGTTCATGGCCTTCATCGGTCTTTGCATTTAATAGCTCTGTTAAACCGCACAACAAAGTTTTGGAGCGAAGATTCATCCAGGATGCTATGGCCTCATAAATCGAGCTTGCAATAAGCGCTACAGATGCGAAACAAAAAATAAGGCCAATGGCAACTTCCAATACCGTACTATTAAACATACATCAGCTCCTTTATCCGTTTGTATTAGCTAAGAGTGTAAGCCAAGAGTCAAAAGCCAAGCCTTACGAACTTCACATGCAGATTGTTATGGACATCAATTCCTTAATACTGTTTTACGAGATTTCAAAACACCTATTGCAACACACCGCTGTGAAAACGAAACTCAGTGTCAGCGCTTTCAATCAAACTTTTTTCCAATTCGAGAAAAACATTCACTCGCTCGCTAATATCTTCACCGTTCGCTACTTTTTTAGCGAGGTGTAGATAATCCTCATAATGGCGCGCCTCAGATTTCAGCAACGACAAATAAAAGGTTTTTAATTCCTCGTCCAAATGCGGTGCTAATTTGGCGAAACGTTCGCAGGAACGCGCTTCAATAATTGCACCTACAATAAGCGTATCCACAAAGCGCGCGGGCTCATGTGTACGCACAGGTTTACGCAACTCGCCAGCATAGCGGCACGGAGTAATTTGCTCATAAGCGATACCCCGTTTTTGCATTATTTGCATTACTTGTTCGTAATGCCGTAATTCTTCACGCGCGAGACGGGACATTTTGTGCATCATTTCAAAATCGCCCACATACCGGTACATCAGGTTGACCGCAGTGGAGGCTGCTTTTTTTTCACAGTTCGCATGATCAAGCAACAACAACGCCTGGTTTTCAGATTGTTTGGCTGTTTCTACCCAGGCATCAGGCGTTTCACAATGTAAGAAATTTTGAATACGAGCCAAAGCTGTGGCTAGCGCTGGTGTCGTAGCAGTCGAGCTGGATATAGAATTCATAAACAATCAATAATTATTCAGTAAAATGTGGAATTACATAGCGCTCATAGTAAGCGCAGGATAAAGCGTAAAAATCCCGATCAATGTTATCGCGAATTTCTGTTAAAGGTGTATCGCGCCATTTTGGTTGCAGCCGCAAGCCATAAGCTTTTAAATCGCTGATTTGGCTTGCGCCTGAACGCAACAGATCAAACACCCAGCAATAGGGATTTTGCTCTTCCTTGAATAAAATTTGCTGATGTTTAATTTGTTGTAAAAGTATTTTTTCATCAACAACTTCAATCATGTTTTGCACAACTTGCGACAGATATCCTTCCAAACGCTGCGCAATAATTAACCGCTGTTCATGGGTGTAAGCGTTCCAATCAATAACTTCATGAGCGAAGCGTTTGCAACCTCTGCAAACGCTATCACCAATGCCCGTGGAGCAAATACCAACGCAGGGTGTTCTGACTGGTTTGTATAAAAGCATAAAATTAAAATAACGCGATTAAAATAAAACGATCAATAAGGTGAACCACTAACATCCAGTTTCAATTTCCAAACTGCACCAGCACCGGTGAGGAAAAGTGTTTTACCATCTTCTCCACCGAAAGCGGCGTTGGTTATGTTGGCGTCCACGTTAATGGTGGCAATTTGTTTGCCTTCGGGAGTAACAACACGCACATGTTTGGCGGCATGTTCAGTGATATAAATATTGCCATGGCAATCCAATGCCATACCATCTGGAATAACCAATCCAGTCACAAGATCTTTGCCTGCCTGGGGAATGCCATCAACAATTGGATAAGCGCGCAACACACCTTGCGCATCCCCACCCTCTACATACAAAGTTTTTTCGTCGAGAGATAAAGACACACCATTAGGATTATTAATGGTGTCATCTACAACACTTATTTTTCCATCAGTGGCAACTCGATACACACGAGTTTTATCCTGGCCACCAGGCGCTGCGGCTGTTTGATAAGCAGGGTCGGTGAAATAAATAGTACCGTCTTTGGCAATTGCCAAATCGTTGGGCGAGTTAAAAACATTTCCTTCGAACTTATCAATCACGCTCGTACGTTCACCCGACAGAGTATAACGTGAAAGATTTTTAAATTTGTGTGCGCCGGCAACCAGATTGCCTTGGGCGTCTACCGCCAAACCGTTACTGCCACTGTCATCGATCAACGTAGTCATCACACCATTTGCATCCAGTTTTTGTATGCGTGACGGAAATGTGCCGGATGTTAAAAAATCAGAAAAATAGAGCGCGTCTTTTATCCAGACAGGCCCCTCATAAAGACTGGGTTCTGCGCGCGTACTGTTTGCACCCGGAATACGCTCTGCCACCAATTCGCCAGCAGGAGCAACACCGCAGGCATTTACTACTGATGTGGACGAGCTGGTATTTACCACGCTGGCAACCGGCTCAGATTTTTTTTGCTCACAGCCAGCCAAACCGAATACCGCCAAGCTGGAGGCAGCCAAAAACACAAACGATGATTTCGTTATTTTCATGGGAATATTTACCTTAATAGTAACCGTTAGATTAATTGGGTTTTATTCTTGGCAAGTGTTTTGGATATCAATAAACCAAAGCGCCTCAGTTTTCGACATCTCGTATTTGTAGGGACGCAAACATACCACATGGCCCCGGCAAAATCCTGAACTCGCCACTGAAAATACGAGAGACGTCCGGAGTTTGTACGTATTACAAACACCCGGGAGGTGTGATTAAGTGCTGCGAATAGCGCATCCGAGTTAACAGCGTCTAATGCATCATGTATACTTCACGCCCGATTAAACGCTCTTGCCAGAGTAATTAATTCATCCGTGAAGGTCACGGATAGTCTCTTGCCGCAGAGATCCTGCATGCGAGAGTAAAAACCACCCAATGAGGATAAAATTGTGCTTGAAGCCTACCGTAAACACGTCGCTGAACGCGCCGCCGAAGGTGTTCCACCAAAACCACTTAACGCTGAACAAGTTGCTGGATTGGTCGAATTACTCAAGAACCCACCTGCTGGTGAAAATGAAGTTCTGTTAGACCTGATCACCAACCGCGTTCCACCAGGCGTTGACGAAGCCGCCTACGTTAAAGCCGCTTTCCTAAGCGCAATTGCCAAAGGCGAAGACAAATCCCCCCTCATTGATAAACCTCTCGCTGTAAAACTCCTGGGCATGATGCTTGGCGGTTACAACATCGAAACCTTAGTCGGCCTGTTAGATAGCCCTGAGTTAGGCAAACTCGCTGCCCAAGAATTGAAACACACATTGCTGATGTTTGATGCCTTCCACGACGTGGAAGAAAAAGCCAAAGCCGGCAATGCAAACGCTAAAGAATTGATCCAAAGCTGGGCTGATGGCGAATGGTTCACCAGCAAGCCAAAAGTAGCTGAAAGCACCAAGCTCACCGTGTTCAAAGTGACTGGCGAAACCAACACTGACGATCTGTCCCCTGCTCCAGATGCATGGTCTCGTCCTGACATTCCATTGCACTCATTGGCCATGTTCAAAATGGCACGCGATGGCATTACTCCAGATCAACCGGGTACTGTTGGTCCTATCAAGCAAATCGAAGCACTGAAAACCAAAGGTTTCCCATTGGCATTCGTGGGTGACGTTGTAGGTACTGGTTCTTCACGTAAATCTGCAACCAACTCTGTACTTTGGTTCATCGGTGAAGACATTCCTGGCGTACCTAACAAGCGTACCGGTGGTGTGTGCATCGGCGGCAAAGTAGCCCCGATTTTCTACAACACCATGGAAGACGCCGGTGCTTTGGTATTCGAAGCTCCTGTTGACCTGCTGAACACTGGTGATGTGATTGAGATTCGCCCTTACGAAGGCAAAATCCTGAACGGTGAAACCGGCGCAGTGATTTCTGAATTCAGCCTCAAGTCCGATGTATTGTTGGACGAAGTACAAGCTGGCGGTCGTATTCCTTTGATCGTTGGCCGTGGTTTGACCACCAAAGCGCGCGCATCTTTAGGTTTGCCACCAAGCACGCTGTTTCGCTTGCCACAAGCTCCGGCTGACACTGGCAAAGGCTACACTTTGGCCCAGAAAATGGTTGGTAAAGCATGCGGCGTAACTGGCATTCGTCCAGGAACTTACTGTGAGCCTTACATGACTACCGTGGGCTCACAAGATACCACCGGCCCAATGACTCGTGACGAGTTGAAGGATCTGGCGTGCCTAGGCTTCTCTGCCGATTTGACCATGCAGTCTTTCTGCCACACAGCGGCTTATCCGAAGCCAGTAGATATCGAAACCCAACACACATTGCCTGACTTCATTATGACCCGCGGTGGCGTTTCCCTGCGTCCAGGCGACGGTATTATCCACTCATGGTTGAACCGTATGTTGTTGCCAGACACTGTTGGTACTGGTGGCGATTCTCACACCCGTTTCCCAATTGGTATTTCATTCCCGGCTGGTTCTGGTCTGGTAGCATTCGCGGCGGCAACCGGTGTTATGCCATTGGATATGCCTGAATCTGTTCTCGTTCGCTTCAAAGGCGACCTGCAACCAGGCGTTACTCTGCGTGACCTGGTAAATGCGATTCCTCTTTATGCCATCAAAGCTGGTTTGTTGACTGTTGAGAAGAAAGGCAAGAAGAACATTTTCTCTGGCCGTATCCTCGAAGTTGAGGGCTTGCCAAACCTGAAAGTAGAACAAGCATTTGAAATTTCTGACGCATCAGCTGAGCGCTCCGCAGCTGGTTGTACTATCAAGCTGGATAAAGCTCCAATCATCGAGTACATGACCTCCAACATCACCATGTTGCGCTGGATGATCGAACAAGGTTACGGCGATGTACGTACCCTTGAGCGTCGTGCGCAGAAGATGGAAGCCTGGATTGCCAACCCTGAATTGATGGAAGCTGATAAAGACGCAGAATATGCGGCGATTATCGACATTGATTTGGCGGACATCAAAGAGCCAATCCTCGCCTGCCCGAACGACCCGGACGATGTGAAAGTATTGTCAGACGTTCAAGGTGCGAAGATTGACGAAGTCTTTATCGGTTCGTGCATGACCAACATCGGCCACTTCCGCGCTGCTGGTAAGTTGTTGAATGCCACTAAAGACGCGCTGTCTACCCGCTTGTGGATCGCCCCTCCAACCAAGATGGATCAACACCAATTGGTTGAAGAAGGCTACTACAGCATTTTCGGCACTAAAGGCGCTCGTACCGAGATGCCGGGCTGCTCACTCTGCATGGGTAACCAGGCGCGCGTAGCGAAAAACTCTACCGTTGTTTCAACATCTACTCGTAACTTCCCCAACCGTTTGGGTGAAGGTGCTGATGTGTATTTGGCATCTGCTGAATTGGCCGCTGTTGCTGCCATCCTTGGTAAGCTGCCAACGCCAGAAGAGTACTTGAGCTACGCCAATAAGTTGAACAGCATGAGCAGCGATATTTATCGTTACCTCAACTTCAACGAAATCGAAAGCTACCAACACGCCGCCGACGAAGGCAAGCGTATTGCTGCTGTAGAAATCCAAACCGTAGCGATCTAATTCGTACATCTGCGCCGCTCCTGCGCATCCATGCGCCTGCGGCATACGACCGCCACGGATGGTGGAAGTGCAAAAAATGCAGGAGCAATTTTTTGTCCGTTCATTCTGAACATAAAAACCCGCTCCGGCGGGTTTTTTATTGGGCGCGAAATAGTCGTCTAATTACATATAAGAGAAAAGTATTTATAACAAATAATGGCGTAAGCCCCAATCCGACCTATACTTTTTGGCATAGACCGTGCAATTCCACAAGCAACACTTCTTTTTGTCAAAATCTTGTCGGCGACTACTTTATGGATACTATTGAGCAACTTCTCAAGCAAGCAGAGACCCAGCATAAAATTATTGAACTCAATATGATGTTCTCTAAAAACATGGAATTCTTCCGTGAAGCCCTGCCAAACATCTATGAACAATTCAAAGATTATCAACCCACCGATATTAAAATTGTTATTCAGGAAGATGGCTCTCTCGACCTTGCCAACATCAATATCGACAACAAATTAGTGTACGGCTGCGACCCTGTTCGCTTTGCGGAAGAAACCGTTGCCGGCTTCCTCGCAAATCCTTTAGCACAACGTTTGAATCCTGATGAAACTGATGTTTTGAATATGGATATCGAATCCCATACGCCGAACATCAATAAAATTATCCGGGACCTCAAAGCACAAAACACCGATCACAGCCGCGTGCCGCTCGATAGCCGAACTGAATTTGTATTTATGTTGGGCGTGGGATTGGGTTATCAAATTACCGAGCTACTAAAACATACGGACATTCAACATCTGGTTATCGCAGAAACTAATCTTGATATTTTCTTTGCATCTTTGCACACACTGGATTGGCAAGGACTTAATGATAAATTCAGCGCTCGCTACAAAACATTGAATTTAATTTTAGGACAAACACCGGATATGTTTATCCACATGGTGTCGCATCACGCCAAGCAAATTGGTGTATTTAATCTAGCGAAACCTTACGTATTTACACATTTATCGAGCCAGGAACTAACTTCTGCTACCATAAAATTTTTACAAAATGTTCCAATTATTGCAGGTGCACTTGGCTATTTTGATGATGAAAAAGTAGGTTTGACCCACTCCATCAATAACTTTAAAGCCAAAATACCGTTTATGAAAAACCACGGTTTCCTGTCCAAAAAATTTGTGACAAAACCGGTATTCTTAATTGCTAATGGGCCATCCTTGGATCATGCAAAAGATTTCATTGCAGAGAACCGCGATAAAGCTATATTAGTGTCCTGCGGCAGCTCCTTAAGCTCACTCTTTAAATTGGGAATTAAACCTGATTTCCACGTAGAGCTGGAACGTACACATCCTATTAAAGAATGGATCGATGTGACAACCACACAAGAATTCCGCGATGGCATTACCCTATTGGCAGTGAACACCGTTCACCCCGATTTGCCCAAACTGTTTAATACCACGGGCATGGCATTGAAATACAACGACCTGGGTGGAACATTCATTGAAAAATATATTTCGGACGATGAGTTTTCGGTAACCTTGGGAGCTTGCAACCCTACAGTTTCCAACGCAGGGCTTTCATTTTGTGCAGCATTAGGTTTTACCAATATTTATATATTTGGCATCGACCTTGGATTCCCGGAAGGTGGAAAGCACCACTCTGCCCACAGTTTCCACTACGACATTAAAGATGAAGATATTGATTCATTCCAGCTGGCAATGCCGGAAGATGATATTGATTTTAAATTGCCAGCAAACTTTGGTGGAAATGTTATTTCAAATCCACTCTTCCTACGGTCCAAACTTTCTTTAGAGTCAATTTTAAAAGACTGCAAAGAAATAAATTGCTACAACACTTGTAACGGTGTCCTCATCGAAAGAGCTACGCCCACTAAAGTTACCGAGATAGATACAAGTACCTGGAAGCCTTTTAACAAAAAGGAATTCACCCAAAAGCTATACAAGGAATATTTTAGCAATAAACATTTATTGAAACTGCCAAATGATTCCGAGATTGTTAAACTCTTTCAGCCGGCCATAGAGGCGTTAGAAAAAGCTCATGCTGTTTTCGATAAGGATATTACGAGTTTCGAAGAAGGTATTTCTATGCTGATAAAGAACGAAACCATTACCCAAAACTTTGTCGATGCAAAAGAAACCACTACCCTAGGACGTCTCATCAAAGGCAGCTCGGATTCATTTTCACTCATGCTCGCTTTGTGCTTAAATGCCAACAACAAGAAAAATGGTGTACCCGCATTTAATAGCGCAAAAGAATCCTACAAAAAATATTTGCGTGCAGCCCAGCATGCCATTAAAAATAATTTGCTGGAAAACGACTACAGCGCATTTAACATTGAACAGAAATTAAAAAAATAATCGGGTGTTTAACTATGAAAAAACACACCTTTATTATTGCGGAAGCTGGTGTCAACCATAATGGCGACATTACCTTAGCTAAAAAACTTATTGATGCAGCGGTTAAAGCTGGGGTTGATGCAGTTAAATTCCAGACGTGGAAAACTGAACTTTTAGTCACCGAACAAGCCGAAATGGCAGAATACCAAAAGCTCAACACCCAAAAAGTGGAATCGCAATTTCAAATGCTTAAGCGGCTCGAATTAAGTTACGACGCTTTTGTCGAACTAAAGCAGTATTGTGATCAACAAGGCATTATGTTTTTATCCACACCCGATGAAGAAACTAGCGCAACATTCCTCAACGACCTACAACCGATTTTTAAAATCGGTTCCGGCGAATTAACCAATACGCCTTTTTTACGTCACATAGCGGCTTTCAATAAACCCATTATTTTATCTACCGGCATGGGCACACTTGCTGAGATCGAACACGCCTTAACTACTCTGAACAATGCTGGCGTAGCACGCAGTAATATTACAGTACTGCATGTTACCACCCAGTACCCAACCCCCATGCATGAAGTCAACCTCAGTGCGATGCTAACGATCAAGCATGCATTTCCAGGAATCCAGGCTGGCTATTCAGATCATACCTTGGGGATTGAAGTTCCTGTTGCTGCAGTAGCCTTAGGCGCGACCATTATTGAAAAACATTTTACCCTGGATAAAAATATGGCCGGCCCAGATCATCTGGCAAGCCTTGATCCAAATGAATTAATTGATATGGTGAAAGCCATACGCAATATAGAATCGGCTCTCGGACACGGTAGAAAAGAACCTACCGAGTCAGAATTAGAGAACAGGAAAATTGTCAGGAAAAGTATTGTTGCAGCAACTTCTATCACGAAGGGAGACATACTTAACGAACATAATTTGGCAATTCGCCGCCCAGGTAATGGCATTCCGCCCAGCCGCTGGGATGATGTGGCCAATACTGCTGCAACCAAAAGCTATCAACCAGGTGAATTGATTTAATGTTACGCAAGATATGTGTCATAACATCTACGCGCGCAGAATATGGCGCACTCAAAAATCTGTTGCGCGAAATCAATGATGATTCATCGCTGCAACTGCAATTGATCGTTACAGGCACACATCTCTCACCCGAATTCGGATACACCTTAAAAGAAATTGAAGCCGATCAGTTTAATGTCACCAAAAAAGTGGAGATACTTTTATCATCCGATACCGCTGTGGGCGTCAGCAAAAGTATGGGCTTAGCGCAAATCAGTTTTGCGGAAGTATTTGACGAACTTCAACCAGACATTGTTGTAGTTATTGGCGATAGATACGAATTAATTCCCGTAGTGACTTGTGCCAATATTGCACGTATTCCAGTTGCCCATATTAGCGGTGGTGAAATCACTGAAGGCGCAATCGATGATATGTTTCGCCACGCCACCACCAAACTCTCCCAACTTCATTTTACCGCTATCAATGCCTATTCCGAACGCGTGATACAAATGGGAGAAGACCCTGCACAAGTATTCACAGTCGGTGAGCCCGGCCTGGAAAATATTCACACTCAGGATTTATTAAACAAACCAGAAGTGGAAACATTACTAGGTACCCCACTACAAGAAAAAAATTTATTGATTACTTACCACCCTGAAACTTGTGAATCCACGCAATTTACTGAGCAATCATTTAAAGAATTATTAAACGCGCTACAAGACCTTGCCGATACTTTATTCATTTTTACCAAAGCCAATGCCGATACTGGCGGACGAACGATTAATCATTTGATTGACCAGTTTGTAACCCAGCATCCAACCAAGGCTATTGCATTTAATTCATTGGGGAAACGCGGCTACCTGTCAACTCTCCAATTTGTTGATGGTGTGGTGGGCAACTCATCCAGTGGAATTGTGGAAGTGGCGTCCTTTAAAAAAGGAACCATCAACATCGGTAATCGCCAAAAGGGACGTATCCGTCCCCCTAGCGTAATAGATGTAAAAGCAAACCAAGCCGACATTGCGCAAGCAATTGCAACACTCTATTCAAAAGAGTTTCAATCCTTACTGCAAGAAACCGATAATCCTTATCGACAAGAAGGCACTTCTGCGAAAATAAAAGAGCATTTAAAACAGTGCGATTTAAACGCGCTAAAAACAAAAAAGTTTTATGATTTGGGTAAATAATTACCCAAAAATATTAAATACATCTGTTTGGGCCTGCTCAAAATCACCCAACCGTCCTATATCCAACCAATATTCATTGATAGGAAACATAAGCACATTCTTATCTTTCGCTATCAAATCATTGAATAAATCCGGCATATCTTTACGCTCAGACTTGGGAATATTTTTTATAACTTCGGGGCTTAACACATAAATCCCTGCATTCACAAAAAACTGTTGCTTGGGTTTTTCTACAATAGAAGTAATTTTCAATTCACTGGATTCAATAACCCCATAAGGTACTTCCATACTGTACTCACGCACACACATGGTCGCCATAGCACCTTTATTTTTATGAAAACTGAGTAAGTGGCTAAAGTTAATATTGGTTAGCAAATCGCCATTCATCATAATGATGGGTTCGTTGATATGCTCAGGCAATAAACTTAGAGCCCCACCCGTTCCCAAGGGTTGATCTTCCTGCACATAGCGGATATTGACACCCCATTTTGATCCATCACCAAAATGTTCGCGAATTTGGTCCGCGAGATAGAAAACGGAAATATAAAATTCGTTGAATCCGTGCTCGATAAATCCCAGCATTATGGTTTCCAGAATTGGGCGCGAGCCAACCTTGAGCATAACTTTTGGAATTGAATTAGTAAGTGGACGCAAGCGTGTACCGAAACCACCTGCCATTAAAAATACCGGCGTAGATTTTTTTGATTTAACGTCCGACAGACGCTCAAAAGTTTCTACCGTAATTAATTTGCGTTGGTCATCCACAACTGGAATATGCATGATGCTATGTTCACGCATAATCGCTAACATTTCTGTAGGGCTTGTTCCCAAAGAAACAACCACCGGATTTGCATTCATAATACCGGAAACCGGCGCGGAAAATTCTTTATAAGCTAGGAATGCACGACGGATATCACCGTCTGTTACCACACCGCGCAAAGCTTGCTGATCATCTAATACTAATGCCAGGCGAATACCACCATTATTAAGCGCTTCAACCGCCTGGATAATAGAATCATTTATGTTGACTGTAGATTTCTCAAAATTAGCCATGATTTTTTTCCGCCGTTATACACCATTCGAGAATTGGATTTTCCAATGGCACACCTCGCACCACTTGATCCACCTCTAGCAGGGTTAAATTTTTAGGTAATAATTCAGGCAAATCTTCACGTGCAGTAAATCGAGTTAAGCCAGTGTGTGCCATAGGGCCTACTGCCGGGAGGTAGGTATTGTGCCCAAGCACCTCACCGGTTTCATCACCAATAGTCCCTTTAGCAAAACAGCGGCTGTAAAGTCTTCCGCCGGGTTTTAGTACACGTACCATTTCGGCATAAATTAGCTGGGCCTGCTCAAAACCGTTACAACAAACAGCTTCAACATCTAACACACCATCAAAATAATTGTCGGGAAAATCTAATGAAAGTATATCACCCACCGCAAGCGAGCCTTTCCAGCCTGTGACTTCAGCATCTAAACGTGCACGCGATATATCTATGGCTGATTGGGAGCCGTCAACACCGTAAACCTCGAAGCCTTCACGCGCAATGAACCATAAATTCGCGCCAGTGCCGCAACCTATTTCCAAGAGTTTGACTACAGATCTATCATCAGCCTTGTAAAATCCCCTAGCAACAAAACGCACAACATCCTCACCAGGATATTTCCCCCAAGGGCGTGATGAAAAAATTTTTTCCCAAGTATTGTCCCACATAGCAAGCCTCTATTTTTAGAAATAGTTTAGCGATAAAAAAGCACGCGATTATTTTCACCAGCGCATTCCAATTTGAGTTTTTCGTAGCGGCCAGGCTGGTGAATATATTTCCCCACAAAAAATGGTTGTTCCAACTTGCCAATAGAACGCTTGAATTTCAGCAAGTTATTATCTGGCTTGGTATCCGTACCACCACCTAAATGAAGAATAGCTGAGCCAGCTGGCTCTTTCATGGCGTAGCGCATAGCATAATTGTGCAAAATTAAATTAATAACACCCAGCTGTTGACCTTCTGGTGTAGCCGCAGACAGATGATATTCATGCCAATTGCCTGACCTTAAAAAAATACTCGCGGCAAGTATTTCGCCATTTCGTTCTACCAATGCTAATTGATTGCCCTTAGTAACTAATTGCCCTACATAATCTTTACTATAAAGATAGTGTTCACCTGCGCCTAAAGCCTGCATACGCGCACGGTATATACGATCAAAAGCCGCAGCTTGCTCATGGCTTGGTTCATCAACAAACACAATATGACAATTGTTTTTGATTGCTTTATTAATATTTGATATTGCGCCGTGACTATTTTTTTCCACACTATAGTCAGTCAAATCTATTGCGCAGGTCGTACGATCAAACCATGCGTTGCCATAATAAATTTCCTGATTTGCGAGCGCTGGCGTAAAACGAACAAACTCTGCCAGAGCATCATGCTCCACTGAAAATTTTTTATATTCAGCCAAAGCTTCTTCAAGAAATTCCCTATCGTTTGAGGTTGAGATAGGCCCGCCATAACCACGGGCACTTTCAAAATCTGTAACCTTAAACGCAGGTGTAAATACACGGTGCAATGGCTGGTAATAAGTTTCACCGCCCTTCTGGTAAATAAAAAATACAGCGCTAATACGTTGGTTTTCTTTGGTGTATTTTTGCTTTGCGTCTAGCGCAACATAATCCGGGTTGTGATATGGCGACCTGAGCGACTCAGGTAGCGAGTGATAAACTTGCTTTGCAAAAGAAATGTCGCATGTCATATATACGCCCACAAACTGGCACTACTTGGCAAGCATAATGTCGAATTAACATGATTCTTTGCATTGGTTAATGCCATAGACGGGCATGCAGCATACATAGGCAATTCATTATTCAGTTGCCACAATGGTCGCAACATAATGTGCTCTTGATGAGCAAGTGCTATCAATCGATTTAATTCTGTCACATCACAGTTTTTAATTTGCACCGCACACAACCAATAATTGCTGGTTGAATTAAACTCGGGGGCCACAAACCGAAAAGCACCATGCTTATCAAAAAAGGCCTGATAGTAATCGGCAAGTTTTTTCTTGTGGGTGAGAAACTCTGGCAAACGCTCAAGCTGTGCCACACCCAATGCTGCGTTAATGTTGGCGAGCCTGTAGTTGTAGCCCACCTCATCGTGAAAGAAGAAACCTGCTTCACTGGTCTTTGCAGTAGTGCTTAAGTGTTTAGCACGCTTCATAAGTTCAATATCATGACTTACGAGAGCTCCACCACTACCCGTGGTCATTATTTTGTTGCCGTTAAAGCTGAAAATACCTATATCACCTATGGTACCTACATGCTTACCATCGATAAAAGAACCCATGCCTTCTGCAGCATCTTCAATTAACTTTAAATGATATTCAGCAGCCAAGGTTTTGAGTGCTTGCATATTGGCAGGATTGCCTAATGTATGCATAACAATCAATGCTGTAATAATTCTACCGGTGTTTTTATTGACAGACTTTCCATCGCGAATAATGACATTAGCTTTTAAATATTCTGCCAATAGGTCCGGACAAACGGATAAATCTGTTTTACCTGAATCTACAAAATGTGGAACTGCACCTGTATAGGCAATCGCGTTAGTGGTTGCAACAAAAGTTAAGGCCGGTGTTAATACCTCGTCCCCTACTTTAACATTCATCAATATCAAAGCAAGATGCAAAGCCGCTGTACCATTAACGACGGCAACTGCTTTTGGAACGCCTGTATAAGCCGCGATATTTTGCTCAAACTGATCAACAAACTTTCCAACGGAAGAAACCCAACCACTGGTAATGCATTCACTCACATAGGCTAATTCATTGCCCGAGAAATCCGGCTCGTGCAGGCCAAGCACAGCTGTGTGCTTTAGGTGGTTAACAGAATCTAACAGGATATCCGCAATATTGTTCATAAGTTGATTGCAATCATTATTACAGGTTATACAAATGCGTTTTGTAATGCTTTAGATTTTCTGGTTTTACAAACCATTCTGCGGTTTTCTTCAAGCCGTTTTTAAAACCATCCAAACCAAGATATTCCGGTTGCCAGTTTAATTTGGCACGCGCTTTTTGATGATCGGCAAACAAACGCTCTACCTCACTATCACGTGGGCGGAATCTCTGTTGGTCGGAAATAATTTCAATCTCAGCAGACATAATGTCAGCAATGCTTTTTGCAGTGTCTTCCATGCTGATTTCAAACTGGCTGCCCAGATTAAAAGTTTCGCCAGCAATATTATCGGCCTCAAGAGCGGCAATAAACCCTTTTGCCGTATCGCTCACAAAACTGAAATCACGCGTTGGGGTTAGTGCGCCCAATTTTATTTGGCGATTGCCCGCAGCAATTTGCGTAATGATGGTAGGAATAATCGCGCGTGCCGATTGCCGTGGTCCATAGGTGTTAAAAGGACGAACAATACTGACCGGCAATTGGAAAGATGCAAAAAACGAGTACGCCAATTGATCAGCCGCAATTTTTGTCGCGGAATATGGTGATTGACCACATACTGGATGCAGCTCATCAATGGGTACATACTTCGCGGTCCCGTAAACTTCACTTGTTGAGGTGTGAATAACCTTTTCCAGATCAAAATCCCGCGCCGCTTGCAAAATATTCAGCGTGCCTTTGACGTTGGTATCTATATAGGAATCGGGTGAATGGTATGAAAATGGAATGGCAATCAATGCAGCGAGATGCAGCACCGCATCGCAACCTTTCATGGCATTGCGCACACCATTTGGATCGCGAATATCGCCTTGGAAAATTTCAATTTGCGACAACACATCCTTCGGGGTTGTATCCAGCCAACCCCATGAATTGAACGAGTTGTAGAAAACAAATGCTTTAACACTATAACCTTGCGCAACCAGGTGTTCGCATAAATGCGAGCCTATGAAACCATCTGCACCAGTAACCAATATTTTTTTCGACATTTATTGCAAGTCTCTTTGTCGTTGAGAGAAATGAAGCTCTGCTCTTTTCAAATCATCCGGGGTATCAATATCAATACTTTCATCTTCAGACATCACATAGGCAATAACTTTTGTATCAGGAATTGCTTGATGACGCTGGAAGTTAGCCACGCTAAAAATATAAATAGCACCATTAGGTGAATAAATTTTGGGCAAATCCTGACGGCGAGATATTTTTGCGAATTCAGGCATAGCCGGTATCAGGTATGGATCGGCTCCCAAATATGCATAAAGATATTTATTGTCCGCCGCGCACACGCTGTTTAATGCATGGCAATCCTGATGCCCAAGGTACAACTTTAGTGACGCCTTTATATCTTGCGCAGTGCGCAGCGGTGATGTTGGTTGCAACAACACAATAATATCCTCACCAAGCAACCCTTGTTTTTCAATACATTCCTGAATAACCGGATTAGTAGGCGAACGATCTTGCGCCAAATCTGGATGACGGCGAATTATTGCCGCTCCGTTGTTTTCCGCAACGGTTAAAATCTGAGCATCATCGGAAGACACATAAATCTCATCGAATATTTGCGCAGCTTGAGCCGCATGGATTGTGTGCGACAACAAGGGTTTTCCCGCAAGATTAGCGATATTTTTTTGCGGAATGCCTTTTGACCCACCGCGAGCGGGAATGAGAGCAATCGTTTTTGCCATAGGAAATCCAGACTTAAATTCTTTATAGATTATAGTCAGCAAATCATATGCCAAACGGATTTTTATAGAAATGCTGTTAGGTTGATTAATCCGACAGCTTAGCGCAACAAACTCAGGACTCGAGGTTAGAGCTTTGCGGTTTAGCGTTTTTTAGGCAAAGGAAAATGGACTGCAATAAACAAACGAATTTATTGCAGGAACATAAAAATAGATGATTAGCTATCGTTAGACGAAGCACTTAGCGCTTTGAAAGCACCAGTGAGGAAGGTACCCGTTGATTTAAGGCTACGCACAATGCTTTCCATCGCACTAAATTGCGATTGCAATCTAGCGCGGTAAGATTTGCTGCGGCGATCAACAGCTGTTAAATCAGTTTTTACTTTATCAACATCTTTAGTGAGGCTGGTTTCACGGGTTTTAATCAGGCCATTGGTTTTCAGGAAATTATCAATTAAGCCAGTAAAGGTAGTGGCAAAACCACGCGAGAAAGTAATTTTCCCACTAGTTGCACCAGCGTTTATTTGCATGTTCAAACCTTCTGCCTTACTACCCAAAGCCGGCAAGAGAACATTTCCGTAACCGAACGCGGCTACACCGTCAACAGTACCTGCTACATCAGTACCTGAAGTGCCGGTGGCAACACTAATTCCCATATCTGCCATATCAGCACTTGCAGCGGTAATCGCAAATTTACTGCTTGAGCCATAAGACGCAGAGGTAAATTCCAGTTTTTGCGTGGTGGTATTGAACACTACACTCACCACCGCTTTGGCAGCAGAAATAGCGGCATCGGCATTAATACGTGATTGTAAATCTGCAGCCAGCTCGGCACCGGTTGCGTAGGTTTTTGTTGGCAATGTAATTGAGGATGCTGCGATACCATCTAGTGCAGCGGTAAATGAATAGGTTTTACCCGTTGTGTCCAATGGGAAAGTTGAAACCATTGCGCCCGCTGTTAATTGACCTTTGGATGGCTGAGCAGTAATTACCACATTGTAAGAGCCGGGGACACTTTTATCTGTATATTTGGTGACGCTGATTTGAGCATTGTCTGAAGAAGTTTTAGGCACAAACAAATCGCGTACAGACTCAAAGTTTTTATCCATAGCCGAACGAAAACTGGTTGTTGCAGTTGAATCATCAATCTTTAAGGTGCCGTCTAACTCTGTGCGAATACCAAGACTGGCAAATGTGTTAAAACTGCCACCCAAACCACCAACTGCAGCGTTCAACTGACTGCGAACTTGTTGTACCAAATTTTTGGCCATAGGGTCCTGGCGCAAACTGCCGTATTCATTCTTCTCTTTATCAAAACCAATTAACTTTCCGCTATCTGCAAGGAAAGTGTTATATGCAGAAACAAAATCGCGAATCGCTTTTTCGGCAATAGTTTTATCGGCAGTCACGCCGATATTGACTGTTTCAGTTGTGGATTTATTAAATAAATCGAATTCCAAACCATCTATCACGTCAGTTATGTGGTTGTTGGAGCGGCTCAAACTCATGCCATTTACACGCAACAAAGCGTCTTTACCTTCTTGTTGCTGGGTAAGGCTGCGCGTGGTTTGGTTAAAGTTAAAACTCGCCAGCCCTAAAGCACCGGGAGTTTCAGTAGCAGTGATTTCAACTTCGTTGCTCGCGCCTGAGGGACCGGTTACCAAAAGTTTGAAATTGGAACCTTCAGCGACAATGCTGGCTTTAACGCCCAGATTAGATTTGTTAATAGTGTCGCGCAAACCAACCAAAGAGTTGTTACTGTCATCAATCGTGATAGTGCCACCATTTTTAGTACTATCCACGGTAAAAGTATCAACGGCGTTATTCCAGCTGCCAAACCGAATCGCCAGGGTGCCCTTGCCTATAGTCGCTGTCTGGGAGCTAAAGTTACCTGAGCTTACGGATTGTGCCTGGGCAATTTGGTCAACATTGATGCTGTATTCACCAACGGATGCTTTGGCATCTAACTTAGTAATACCGAGCAAAGTTGTATTAGGTACAGAGGTAGATTTTGCGTTAAAAGTATCTGCATTGCCCAAGGCACCTGCCGCAGTTTCCAATTTGGAAAAGGCAGAACGCAAAAGGCCAAAGTCTGAAATTTGAGTTTGAAGTAGGGTTTGCTTGGTGTTGAGCCTGTTGGTTTCAGGCAACTTGTTCACGTCTACCAGCTTATCAACAAGCGAAGCCGTATCAATACCTGAGCCTGAACCCAGAGAACTGATGATGGTTGCACCAGTATTCGTCGGTGTGGACGATGTCGATGAAACGCCGGATGTAGCCATAGGTAGTCACCTTAAAACAATTTCGCTATCAGGTTAGCGGCAATTCTTGAATAAACTTTAGCCTAGATAACGCCCAAAAGTGTAAATTTTAAATAGCGCGAACCGGATACCAAACGGTAATAACTTGCCGATCCATATCTACTTGAGCGGTCAGTATCTGCCTGCAATCACCACTTTTTAGACTATTTTGCCGCCATTTAGCGCAGCATCAAGCTTTACCAAGACAAATGCACAGACCGCACCACTTTTGATTTTACTTATATCGATTTCGATAAATTCTTAGGGAATCCCCGTGCGTTAAGCCATATTAATGGCATCAAGATGGTATGATTCGCCCGCCAATCCTCATCAATCACTCGACCAGATTGCACATGCCATTAAACACACACACGCTCAAAAAACTAACCCCACTTATCAGTTTGGTTTTATTTGGTCTTGCCGCTTATGGCGTACATCACCAAATTGCAAACTACGGTTGGAGCAACCTTTGGGTGGATCTTTTCGCTACCCCATTCCAAACACTCGAAGCCATGTTTTTTATGAGTATTTTTGGCTACGTTACCTTGAGTTTATGTGAGTGGATTGCAATTCGTTATACAACAGAGAAGCTTAATTATCGATTTATTTTGTTAGGGTCTTTTTTAAGCAATGCTATTAGCCACAACGTGGGCGCATCACCCATTACTGGTGGTGCAATTCGTTACCGGTTTTACAGTGAATGGGGATTGAGTAATAGCGCTATTGCAAAAATTACTGTTTTTGGCACCTTGAGTTACTTTTTAAGCGCTTTTACCTTATTGATTATTGCTTATCTGGTTGAATTTAATTCGATTCCCATCGAATCAGCCGTAGCTAAAAATACCGTTAATTTATTATTAATCATAGGTATGGTTTTTATCGCGGGGTGGATAGCGCTTTCCTTCTTCAGCAAAAATCAATTCACTATTGGCAAATTTAGCATTTCGCCACCAACGCCAGCTTTAGCGTTCCAACAAATTGCAGTCGGCGCTATTGATCTTAGTATTGCTGCCATAGTGCTTTACATTCCCTTGTTGAATTTTACCGACATCAGCTTCAGTGAATTTTTAATTTATTACGTGGTAGCGCAGTTATTTGGTTTGATTAGCCAGGTACCGGGCGGCATAGGTGTATTTGAAAGTAGCTTTATGTTTTTGGCAGGCAGCCGCTTTCCACCAGAACAACTTTTATCGGCGTTGATTATTTACCGAATTGTTTATTACATAGTGCCCTTAATTTTTGCGGGTGTACTAATTGCCGCTTATGAAACTAAAAGCCATCGCTTTGTTTACACCTTAAAACTGCATTACATATTTAAACTCATTTACATAGCCACACCAAAAATATTCTCAGTGCTCTTGCTGATTGGCGGTTGTATTTTATTAGCGTCAGGCGCCACACCGGGAATACAGGAGCGTTTGGACTGGTTGCAATTTTTTATCCCACTGCCACTGATTGAATTTTCGCATTTGGTAAACAGCTTGGTAGGCTTAGGCATGATATTTCTCTCACGTGCCGTGAGTATCAAGCTTGACTCAGCTTATTACGCAACCATTATTTTGCTTTGTATCGGGATAGTTGCATCACTGGCTAAAGGCTGGGATTTTGAAGAAGCCTCGGTTTTAGGTTTGATGTTAGTCACCTTCATTCCCGCACGAAAACATTTTTACCGTAAATCGGCCCTCATAAGATTGGAGATTCCCTTTTCGCAATTTTTGGTAGGTGCCGCTATCGTAGGTTTATCTACGTGGTTAGGATTTTTCTCCTACAAAGATGTAGCTTATTCCAATGATCTCTGGTGGCAATTTTCATTAGATAGAGCCGGTGACGCCTCGCGTTTCTTACGTTCGCTGTTTGTTATTTCGGTGGTATGCGGCGGGGTATTGATTTATCGCTTGATGAGCAAAACCACTACTAACTTAACATTACCTACTAAAGAAGAGTTGGACATAGCCACAAAAATTGTTCATGACTCCAACACCACTGATCATCACCTTGTTCTGACCGGCGATAAATATATTTTGTGGAGTAAAACACAAAAAAGCTTTTTGATGTTTGGCGTGACCAATAAATTCTGGATCGCCATGGGCGACCCCGTGGGCGACCCAAATGAATTTGAAGAACTTGTTTGGCGCTTTCGTGAGTCAGCCGACAAAGTTGCTGCGCAAGTAGCATTTTATGAGATTGGGATTCACCAGATACCGCTCTACCTGGATTTGGGTTTAAGCCTTATAAAACTAGGTCAACAGGCACTAATCCCTCTCGATTCTTTTGGCTTGGAAGGTAAAAAACGCCAAAACTTCCGCAGTGCAATTAATAAATATCAACGCGAAGGATTCACCTTTGAAATAGTTTATGCAAATCAAGTCGACACTATTTTGCCAAACTTAAAGCGCATATCTGACGCTTGGTTAAAAGAAAAAAACGCCAAGGAAAAACGTTTCTCTTTGGGTTTCTTTAACGAAGAATATTTAAGGCACTGCGAACTTGCCGTTGTTAAAAAGGATGGCGAAATTTACGCCTTCTGTAATTTGTGGGCACTAAATAATAGACGACAAATTTCCATTGACCTTATGCGCTACTTGCCTGGCACACCTAACGGCATTATGGAATATTTAAATATTAGCCTTGCCATGTGGGCAAAAGAACAAGGCTTTACTTATTTTTGCCTGGGTATGGCGCCCCTCTCAGGGCTGGAGAACCACGAGCTAGCACCTCTCTGGCATAAAATTGGAAACACCATATTCCGAAATGGCAGTGATTTTTATAATTTTGAAGGCGTTTATTTTTACAAAGAAAAATTTAATCCCGTGTGGCAACCAGTGTATTTAGCTGCACCACCCGGATTACAAACAGCGTCTGCCCTGCTCGCTGCTACTACGCTTATCTCCGGCGGAGTAAAAGGTATTTTTTCCAAATAAGAGTCAATACATACATAGACTTAACAAAGAGTTTGATATGCAGTTATCGTTAAAACGTTCATTATTGATTGCAGGTATTATCCTGGCATTGCTTGTTGCAGGTTTTATTTATCTATTCCCGGGCAACACACAACCTGCCATCACCAATCAAATTGGCGATGAACAAGTAAAACTCAGCAACAATGAAACCCTACAGGTGTTCCGCGCAGCAAAACCTGAAAAAGGTGTTTTGATTTACATTGCTGATAAAAGCCATGACAACAAAATCGCTGACTACGCCAAACAATTCGCATCACTCAGTTACTATGTAGCTGTGCTAGACAAAGATGCACTATTAAGTTCACCGGCCAATACTGAAACCCATTGCCTGGATCTCGCAAAAAAAATTGGCGATATCAATACCCAGCTACAAAAGCATTATCAGCTTGATGACGAAGAGCTTCCCATACTCGCAGGCACTGACCAAAGTTCAGCAGTAGTTTATGCAGTGTTGGCGCAAGCCGAAGGACACAAATTTCATGCAGCTGTCAGCATCAACTTTTCAACTGACTTAAAAGTGCATACTGCTTTGTGTGAGCAAGAAAAATTCGTTAATACGGACAAGTTAATTGCCATTAAACGTTTGCCGACGAGCTTTTATGTTTTCCAGGATACTAATGCACCGGCAGAGTCAGCAAAATTTGCAGAAAATATTGGCAACGTAAAATTAACCATTGCTGCTGACCAGAAACAAAATGCACAAGCTGAAGCAATCCAGATATTGCAATGGCTCGACCCGCGTTTAGCTGATCAAATATCGTCTGATGCTAGCGACAGTGATTTGCCATTGATTGAAGTTCCTGTAACCGAATCTGCAAATATACAAGCAAGTGAATCCTTAGTTGTGTTGTTGACCGGCGATGGTGGCTGGGCAGAAATAGACAAAAGCCTTGCAAAAATTCTTGCTGATAAAGGCATTCCAACCGTCGCACTGGATTCACTGAGCTATTTTTGGAAACAACGCACGCCGCAAGAAACCGCCAAGGATATTGAAGACACAATTTCGCATTATCTGGACAAGTGGAATAAGAAGCGCGCAATTCTTATTGGCTATTCCTTTGGTGCCGATGTATTGCCATTTGTGGCAAACAATTTAACAACTGAAACCCAACAAAAAATCTCTTTAATTGCACTGCTAGGCATGGGCAAAACCGCTGCTTTTGAATTTCGTCTATCAAGCTGGATGAACGCTGACAAAAACCCAAACCGCCTGCCAATTTTGCCAGAGTTTGGAAAAATGAAATGGGCAAATACGATTTGTATTTATGGTGTAGATGATGATGCCGCTAATTGTTTACCTACCGCAGAACTCGGAGTAAAAATTATCAGCATGCCGGGCGATCATCACTTTGACGAAAGGTACGATGAATTAGTACAACATATTCTGGACAATGAAAAAGCCCGGTAATTTTTGCGGCACTTTTACCGCAATAACTCAATGGGGATTGAAAAGTAGAACACCGAACCCTTATCAATCTCTGTTGTGTAATCTATAGAGCCACCCATGCGTTCCACTATCACCCGTGAAATGCTTAACCCTAAGCCTGTGCCATCGCGCTTACGCGTGTCTGAACTATCCGCTTGCGCAAATTTCTGGAATATTTTTTTGCGGAACTCCTCCGGAATACCTGTACCAAAATCCTCAACGTAAAAAGCAATATCCTTCCCGGTTATTTTGGCGGAGACAATAACAAGCCCATCCATTTGGGAAAATTTCACCGCGTTAGAAATAAGATTGGACATAACCTGTAAAAAACGATCTGCATCCACCAGAATAATAATATTCTTATCGGCCACAGCCTGATTATCCAGCTTAAGCCTAACACCGTATTTCATCGCGTAACCGGCATTTTGATCAATTGCTTGACGCATCAAGTCATTGGCATCGCAGTCAGAGATATCAAGCTGTAATTTCCCAAACTCAAGCTTTTCTATATCCAAAATATCATTAACCAAACGCCCTAAACGCTCGGCATTATTTTTGGCAATGACTAACAGATCCATGGCTTTATCTGGTATAGCTGGCACAGCACCCCCAACCAACAAACCCAAAGCCCCAGAAATTGATGTGAGCGGTGTACGTAACTCATGACTGACGGTAGAAACAAATTCGCTTTTTAATTTATCGACTTTTTTGCGTGCAGCTATATCGTGAATCAAACACGTGTAAATTCGACGATCCGGCAAATCGACTTTACTAACACCTATTTCGATAGGCACCTTACTACCATCTTTACAAACGCCAAGTGTTTCAAGCGCCTTCCAAATCGAACGGCTTCCGGTGCGGTTATATTCTTCGCCAGGTGTAAATAATAAATCTTGCAAAATCGGGATAATTGTTTGCGAATCCTGACCAATTAATTCCTGTTCAGTTGTTTTAAATAAACGACAAGCCGCAGGATTAACGCGTTCAATATTGCCGCTATGATTAATGATAATAATCGCTTCTACAGCTTCATCCAGAATTGATTCCAACTCAAGGGTGCGTCGCTCTACCAAAGAGCTTATATATTGGGTACGCCCTGTAACTAACAGCAAAAATCCACCTAATAAGCTACAAAACAATAAACCGCCCACCAGCACGTACCATGATTGACCGCTCAACTGTTTATTAATATATTTTTCTGTGGGGGTTACCGTCAAACGCAAAGATCTGCCTGCGATATTTTCTTCAACAGCCCACATATAGGACTTGGATATCGCTGATGTAGGATTCGTATCCTGATACAAATTAATAGGGTTATTTGATTCAGTGACATCATCCAAAGAAATTACAAAATCAGTTTTGGGGAATTTTTGATGGATAATATCTAATTGGCGCCCTACTTTAATTAAAGCCGCCACATAACCCCGTAATAGTTGCTCACGCATGTCCAGCGATTTGGGTACGTCCAGCGTTTTATACACCGGCATAAAAATCACATAACTTAAATCCTTTGAAGGTGTTTGCAATAAATGCAGAGGCGCAGTCATTGCTGGCAAACCTGTTTGATTTGCAAATGTGAGAGCGCGCTTCCGTGCGGATTCAGAGGTGACATCAAAACCCTGGGCTCTACTATTTTTTGAATAAGGTTCTATAAAAGTGACAACAACATAATAATCTCGCTCTGACGCAATACTTGGGTTACCACTAGCAGCGCCTTCTGTAATAGCAAAATTAGGGAAACCTTGCGCAATCATTTGTTGTTCATAATCTTTCCGTTCAGATTGCGAAACCTTCTGATTCCAGGACAAGGCGGTAATACCATTCTCGCCACTTAAAAGCTCTGAGGTGAACAATCTAAAATCTTCTGATGAGACGATGTCTGACGCTACGTAAAGCCCTTTAAGTGGTGTTAAGGCATCGATATGTTTGTTAAAACTGGAAAATAAATTATCTGCAATTTCTTTGGCGCTTTCCTGATGCGCACGCTCTATCTTTTGTTGGTCGCTATGACTAGCGCTAAAAAAAATCGCAACAATTAAAGCGCAGCTTACCAGCAGAGGAATTCCAACAGTTTTAAGGCGACTACGCCAAAGCGCTCGCGGTCGTGCGAACAAAATAAAAACAAATGGCGCAGCGATCAAAACGCCTATTGTGTCCCCTGTCCACCAGGTGACCCAGCTGTAAATAACTTGCGAAAAAGGAATGATTCCATTCATGCATAGCGCAGCAATACCTATACTCGCGCTAATACTGCTAGCGATTGGGCCGCCCAATACAAAAAATAGAAAAATGCTCCACTCGTCCAAGAGCTCATTGGGGAAGCCGATAAATTTTTGAATTAAATTCGATCCAACCCAGGTCGCAAGGCAGCTGCCTATGGCAATTTCCATAGCAACTGTGACAACAGGTATACCGAAGTCTGCGCCTGCACTCACAGACATACTGGTGTTTAAAAGCGTAGAGCCAAGAAATACACCCAGCAACATGGGATTGCCCCACAGCAAAACTGCTGCGAGTGAAATACCTAAAGGTGGAAAAATAGCTGTAGCAAAACCGGGCGGAATGGCTAACAACAAAGCCAGACGTCCCGCCAACAAATAGGCAAATGCCAAAAGAAAAATTCTACTCACCAACAGCAGCTTGGGGGATAAAACCGCGGACATAATCCTTCTCTGTAATAATATTCTCTAAGCCTAGCTGAAAAACACCAAGTCGCGAATAAGAGAACAGGCATCCTTAAAACAAAAAACCGCTGAGAGCATCAGCGGTTTTCTTTAATCTCTTACAGCCTTACCCATTAGCCTTTGAGCAATGACAAGACTTGTTGTGGACGAGCATTAGACTGAGCCAACATGGCAGTTGCTGCTTGTTGCAGTACTTGCGCCCTGCTCATTGCTGCCGTTTCCGCCGCGAAGTCAGCATCGGTAATACGTGAACGCGATGCAGAAGTCTTTTCGGAAACGTTTGCCAGGTTGTTGATCGTAAACTCCAGACGGTTATTGATCGCACCCATTTGTGAACGTACATCGTTAATGGTATCCAACGCTTTATCGATAATACCGATAGCTTTTTGTGCACCGGCCTGGGTGGCAATACTCACGCTATTCAAAGAGGTACCGAAGCCTAAACCGGCAGACGCTTTGTTTTGCGAGATCAAACCAGTCACAACCGAGCCGTTTGCAGTCACATCCAGGCTGATTGGGTTGTCGCTCAGTGAATCTAACTGGATAGATGCCAACACGTTAGTGACATGACCTCCGATTGGGCCGGCCAAAGTAGTATCCAAGCCTAAGGTTGCCAAAGTCTTGCCGCCATTGGTATCGCCTACATCAATCGAGAACGCAGAGTTAGAATTTAGAATCAACTGACCCAAATCGTTGAGAGAAGCATAAACCCCTGTATTTGCTTGCTGTGCGTTCAATTCTGAAATCACAGTATTCAGATCAGACACATTGCTCAGCGAGATCTGAGTATTGTTCAAACGAACACTACCTGTAGCTGCTACGGTAGGCGCGAATGAAGCTGTGACAACCGCTGCAGTTAAACCCAGAGCAGTAGCTGCCGCCGCACCATTGGTACCATCATCGTCCAAATTGATTTGGCCCTCAGAGAATAAATGCAGCTTACCTGTTGAGTCCAAAAAGGCAGTCACACCTGTGGTGGTTGATGCCGCGTTAATATCAATCACGTCTTGATTGATCGTAGTCCCGGTCAAAGTCACTTGAACACCGTTAATACGAATCTGGTCACCTGCCGCGTGTGCCGCACCAGGAGTAGCGCCAGTCACTTCAGTTGAAAGCTTCAATGCATTAAAGGTTGAAACGTTTTCAGATTTGAGACTTGCAATAACACCCGTTTGATCACTCACCTTATTGATGTTATCTACCTTGCCTTGCAAGGTTCCGGTATTTTCACCGCTAATGGTGATGCCGTTAATTTTCAAATCGCCAAACGCCAGGGTTTTGGTCGAATCAGCTGCCGGGATATGTTGCCCAAACACAGATGCTTGCGCACGGGTATCCTGGAAGCCGAGAGCTGACAAGAGAGTTGGCGCCTTGGTTGTACCATTGGTCAAACCAACAGTAGCAGCGGCAGTAGATGGAACTGAACTCACGGTAATATCGCGACCTTTTGCATCGGTCAGTACCAGGTTACCGCCTGAAAGACTGGCTGTTACACCGGTATTGAGCGTCTGGGTATTAATTGCATCGCGCACAGCAGTGTTCGCCATAGCAGCGGTAAAGGCAGGAATAGCCACACCGTTAATCGAGATAACATCGGTGTTAACCGTTGTTCCGAATGCAGCTGCAGAAACTACCGTTGGCTGAGTCGCATTAGGCCCTTGAGTAATCACAATGTCCTCACCATTTTTAGAGGTCAAAGCGATTTGTCCATAGCTTGGAGAAACAATAGCGCCCAAGCCTGCTGCTGCGCCCGCACCGCTCACTGTAATAGTCGCGCCGTTGTTGTTCGCAAGCGTTACCAATCCAGCCTCAGTCTTGGTTGATTGAATTAATCCCCCAGACTGGGTGTTTATAGCGTCGATCAACTCATCCATATTGTTGGTATTGGAGATGGTAAAGGATGAGGTGGTGCCGTCAGGGTTGGTCAACGCAATGGTGATTGGAGCCGCTGCAGTAGTAACACCGGTACCCACGGTAGTCGTAGTAACTTCGTTAAATGCAGTTGCGGTAATACCTTCAATTTTCTCATTGATATTGGCCAAGAGTTTCTCAAAGGTATCTGGCGGAGTTTTAGTACCGTCAAACGCGCCAATACTCTTGCCGTTAATCAGAATATCGCCATCTTTAAAGCTGGTAGAGGTAATCGCTTTACCAAGGTGATTACTGGTGACATCACCACCGGTGGAGCCCATACCTAATGTTTTGGCATCCATCTTCGGAATCTTCATGATGATGGTTTGGCCGGCGTCAGCGCCTACCTGCAAATTCACTTTGCCCAAGGTACCATCAAGTAATTTTTGGCCGTTGAAGGATGTTGAAGTCGCGATGCGATTCAATTCCGCGGTGAGTTGTTGTACCTCGGCATCCAGAGTTTTACGGTCGGCATCACTATAGATACCGTTCCCTGCCTGAATCGCCAGTTCGCGCATACGTTGCAAAATGTTAGTGGTTTCCTGCAAGGCACCTTCAGCCGTTTGGATCAGAGAAATACCATCGTTAGCATTTCGAATCGCTTGATCCAGACCGCGCACTTGCGAGGTCATACGGTTGGAAATAGCCAAACCCGCGGCGTCATCTTTTGCGGAATTAATACGTTGGCCTGACGACAAGCGTTCTGTAGCTTTATCTAATGCGCCACCGGAATTCATCAATTGACGTTGAGAGTTCAGAGACGCAACGTTTGTGTTAATAACTAAAGACATGATTTATCTCCTAAGGATTTTTCCTGCTCAGAGTCTTAACTCTCTGCGACAAGTCATTGATGAAGCCTGCAAGAAACTTGAAAACTTCGTGGCAGATCCCGGCAGACTCTCGGAGTTCTATGCGTCAGGATTTTGTTACTTCTTTGCCTAAATGACTTTTTGCACAGACTGTGCCAAAAACAATCAAAGGAGATTTCTGTGGGTAGAAATGAAGGTTAAAATAGCATCGTTATTTTTTTAATTTCCGCATCTTTTTTCATCCAAAATTTTCTGTTGGTTAACGAAACTCCAGGACGGGCCATCGCTGAAACCCACTTCATCAAGCAACGCAAAAACATAAAAATATTCTTTAAATACAACGATTTGCATACCCCTCTTAACAAGCAAAAAGAAATCACTTTAAGTGCGGACCTTAACTAGCAGGATATAAAAGTTTTTTAAGAGTTTTGTGACAAAAGTTGCAGCTATATTTTGCAAAAGCAAAGCGAAAAAAAGTTGTGCGAGAAGGTAAAAATGGCTGCTAAATAAGCGGAAATTAAGCGGGTAAACAGCCGTTGGAATTTTGCCGCTTTATGGGTTAACGGCAATGGATTGCCGCTTGCAAAAGGTTTAATAGCGGCAATTTGGAAAAGGAATGAGGGATACTGAGAAGGATAAAGGCAATTGCACGCCCTTTTTCCGCGTTAGCGGCAAAGCCTCACCCGGATTGCATGTCAAAATGAAATGTTCTGCGACAGGCAAAATAAAAAAGGCAGCCTAAGCTGCCTTTTTTTACTACTTACTCTTAAGAAATTTACGCTTGCGCGCTAAACAATTGAAAGTTGCCATCAGAATCCTTGCTGTGGGCAAGTTTCAGGAAGGTTTCATCGGGAATCTGACGAATAACTTCCTGGGTAGAACGGTCTAGCACTTTAACAACTGTTTCACCCGATGCTTTGTCGTAACTGAAATGCAAGTCGCGTTGGGTAGATTGAATATATTCATTCATCTGGGCAACTGCAGCTTCAACGTGTTCTTGCATCTCCTTGAGGTCAGCATGTTGGGCTTTTACCACCTGATGTGCTTCTGCACTTTCAGGGCTTTTCACACCGCTAGTTACCGCTTGAACCGATACTGCTCTAATCGGTGTTACGGGTCCTGCGGCTTTAGGGATCTCGTTCATAATCTAGCCCTCGTGGAAAGATTCACCAGAGGTTACCCCCTGGTGAGGTTAGCCAACTTATCTCAAGAGAGACAACACGTTTTGTGGACGTTGGTTAGCTTGCGCCAACATCGCGGTAGCTGCTTGTTGCAACACTGTAGCACGGCTCAAGTTTGCAGTCTCTGCCGCGAAGTCAGCATCCACGATACGTGAACGAGCTGCTGTGGTCTTCTCAGAGATACTGGACAAGTTAGATACAGTAAAGTCCAAACGGTTGTTGATCGCACCGAGGTTTGCACGAGTATCGTTGATGGTGTTCAACGCGTTGTCGATTACGGTAATCGCCGCTTGTGCATTCACTTGGGTATCGATACTTACACTTGCAATTGAGGCCCCGAAACCACCGCCAGAGGCAGAGATGTTTTGGTCGATGAAGCCTGTTGCCAGCTTACCGTTAGCGTTGGTATCGATGCTGATTGGAGTACCTTTAGTGGATGTTAACTCAATTCTTGGGTTAACAGTCTCAGTATTGGTTGGATCTTTATCAGAACCAGCAAGACCAAGGATGCTGAGAGTTTTCGCACCGTTGCTTGTACCTGCCTTAACAGAGAATGCAGCGCTGGAGTTCAGTTGCAACTGGCCGTTCTCATTGATGCTAGCAAACACACCAGTAGTTGCTTGTTGAGCGTTAATTTGATCTGCCACACCACTCAAGGTTGTTGACAAAGAACCAGCCAACTCAATGTTTACGTTGTTGATGTTCAATGAGCCTGCAGTTGAACCTGTTGCAGCAAAGGCAGCTGCTACTGTAGTAACAGGAACTGCTGTAGTACCCGCAAAGGCTGCAGGTAACACGTTATCCAACTCAGTACCACCGGTATCAGACATGCTTACGTTAGTTTCACTATACAAGTGCAGGTTTTGGTCCGCATCAAAGTAAGCGGTAACACCAGTCAAGCTATCAGAAGCATTGATTGCCGCAGCCAATTCAACTTTAGTACTGCCTGCAGTCACTGTTATGGTTACACCATTGATGAGCAAGTCAGCAGCTGCAGTTGTAGTACCACTCAAGGTTGAAGTCAGGTCTACGCGAGTACGAGTCAAATCTGAAGTGCCAGCAATTTCAGCTTTCAACGCAGCAGTTACACCAGTTTGGTCTTTAACAGCGTTGATGTTGTTTACCTTACCTTGCAAGGTGTTGGTGCCAGTATCGCTGATTGTTACGCCGTTAATTTTCAAGTCGCCGTAAGCAAGTGCAACGTTGGCATTAGCAGATTGAGTCAAACCGAAGCCAACAGTAGTACCGTTAGCACGAGTTTCTTGCAAGCCTAAGTGAGCCAACAAACCAGCAGCAGCGTTGTTGCCAGTGGTTACACGCACCGCTGAGCCGTCAGCACTTGCAACAGTCAATTGCGCTTGTACGGTAGAACCGGAAGTAATACCTGAACCCAGAGCGCCAGTAGTTTGAGTCAGTGTGATGCTTGCGCCAGTGTTGCTCAGGATAGACAAATAACCGTCAGCAGTTTTAGACGCTACTATAGTACCGTTAGCCTGATTGTTAATGGCCGCAACCATTTCATCCATACTGTTGGTGTTTTTAATTACGTATTGGCTAGTGGTACCGTCAGCATTACCAAGACCAATTGTCAGGGTAGCAGCAGCGGTAGTTTTACCGTCACCAGCAGAAGTTGCAGTTACAGTGTTTACAGCACCGATAGTTACACCAGACAATTTGCTGTTAACAGCGGTCAAGAATTTGGACAAGCTTGCACCACTAGCAGTACCGTCGAAAGAACCAATGTTCTGGCCATTGATCAGTACATCACCATCGTTGAACTTGGTAGAAGTGATGGCTTGGTCAAGGTTGGTACCCAATACGTCAGCAGCAACTGAACCCAGGCCCAAAGATTTTGCATCGGTAGCAGCAATTTTGAAGCTAATCGTTTGGTTAGCTTGTGCACCTACTTGCAGTTTGATATCGCCCAACTTACCGTCCAACAGGTTTTGGCCGTTGAAAGAAGTTGATTTAGAGATACGATCCAATTCCGATACAAGTTGTTTACTTTCAGCGTTCAACTGTGCACGGTCAGCGTTACTGTAGATACCGTTCGAAGACTGTACCGCTAGTTCACGCATACGTTGAAGAATGTTGGTTGACTCAGCTAACGCACCTTCAGCGGTTTGAATCAGAGACACACCGTCGTTTGCGTTACGAACCGCTTGGTCGAGACCGCGGATTTGAGAAGACATTTTGTTTGAAATCGCCAAGCCCGCAGCGTCATCTTTTGCAGAGTTAATACGTTGACCAGATGACAAGCGTTGGGTGGATAGATCTTGCGACGAACCGGAACTCATTAATTGACGCTGAGCGTTAAGTGAGGCGGTATTAGTGTTGATAATTAAGGCCATGATAAATCCCCTAAAGTGATTTTTACTGCAGCGCTGAGCTGAGTTAGTCGGTTTGTTGAAGCCTGAACAACAGACGCATCAGCGCTTCTGAAAAGGTTATCGCCCGACTTTTCACTTGCTTTAGGGGATTTTTATAAAAAACTTAAAACATTTATCGCGAGAATCAGCAAATTGTATTGCATAGAGTTATAAGAGATAGGGTTTTGCACAACTTCCGTCAAATTATCGACCGTATGCCTCCATAGCTTTGTTGGACTGATTCAGCTGACGTAACTCTGACGCGATTTTTTCACGCTGCAAAGAGGTATGCGTATCAAGATCGTCATTCAATCCCTGGATTTGAACGATGATAGATTTGGCTGAGTCCACTAAATGAGCATCCTGAAGTGCCTGGATGTAACGATTGTCATCCAGAAAAGTAACGTGTTGCTGGTATTTGTTTGCTGCAACATCCATGGCTTCCCACTCTTCAGCTTGCGCCAGCTTTACCAAATCCCTAACACGCTCCAATACTTCATAGAGAGGCTTCAATAATTCATGGTTTTCCATAGCGGTCACCTAAAAAGGGTTAATTAAGAATGGGGCGCTGCCGCGAAAAACTCAACAGCCTTTTTATAAATTACATATATTTAAATAAACTTAATTCACTAATCTTGATAAAGCTTTGTTGCGCCGCGCTTAACACGAAGGTTTGCATTTGCAAACGGGTGGAAGCCTCTGCATAGTCCAAATCTTCCAACTGAGACAACACTTCCTGGCTGTTCAGCTCAATATCGGAATTCAAATTCTTGGTGCTTTCCAACATATTTTGACGCGCACCCACATCGCCCTGCACAGCTGAGATATTAGTTAATACGTTTTCTAAACTCGCCAGAGTTTTGGCAACGATTTTTGCAAAGTCATCTTTACTTTGTTGGGTGTTATCAATGCCCTTCATGGCTTCACTAAAGCGTGACACTGTAGTCAACAAACCTTGCTTGCCCGTTGATTCGATAACAAATTTATCACCAGGCGTTGCCAACACACCTAAAGAAGATTTAACCGGGCTACCGCTTACACCCATCGCCGCTAATACATTCGCCCCAGCATTCGTTAAAGAAATAACAGAATTACTTAGTGATGACAGGCCTTGTGCTGTTGCAATCACACCCAACTTTGCCAACTCAACGGCATTGGTTCCATTATTTAATGCTGCGGCCAAACTAATGGCATCAGTTACGTTAGTGTTCAAGGTTAAGGTTGCGGTTTTTCCGTTAACGGTAATATCAACAGTTTCTGGTGTTGCCGCGAAATTAAATGTTGAAGCGCCAGGGTATGTAATTGGAATATTTGCTGTTGTGGTGCCTGCGCCCTGCGTAGCTACACCAGTAATAGTGCTGATGGCTGCAGCAGAAGAATTTTTAATCGTAATATTCAAACCCGTAGCCGAAGTAAACACGCCCGTATCTGACAAAGTAATACCCAGATTTTGCAGCTTCTTATAATTAGCCGCAGCGGTTGACGTATTGAACGGCAAAGTGCTGTAAAAAGATTTATCGGTTGCGCCACCCAAACCGGTAATAAAATCGTTAAGAGCATTAGCACCATTATTCGTTGCGAAATTTTGATCCAACACCAAAGTTTCAGTTATACCGCCAACCGTAATTTCAAAACTGCCGGGCGTTACGGAATAATCTTTATCCGCAGCAATCGCGCCCGTAAACGCAGCCGAACTCAAAGAGATAGTTGAAGGCACTGCAGCCACACCAGAAAAAGGTGTGCCCGAAATTGAAAATTTTGCGCCATTAATTTTAATGTCCTGACCGGAAACAAAAACCTGCTTATCAACAAGCACTTTGCCAGTTGAACGCTCGGTAATCGTGTAATTAGGTGATGGAGGTATTACTGACGCATTCGCATTAAACGTGACCAACATGTCTTCAGGATACAATTTATCAAATGCGATCTGGTCGTAAACTTCGCCCACACTGATGATCGCCGCTGGCGATGCCTGATTAGTTGGGCTGGCTTTAGTGTTAAACGTATTGTGGCTCGCAGGAATATCCATAAATACTTTTTTGCCGGAATCACTCACTGCAACTGTCACAGTAGTAGATGCCTGCACACTTAATTGACCTTCATCACCCTGATATGAATAATTACCGCCGCCGTTATTAACGAAGGGCTGGGTTTGGCTTTGAAAACCAGCAAAAATATATTGGCCTGATGCGTTGCGAGTATTTTGCAAATTCATCAGCTCGCCCATACGGCTATCAACTTCAGCGGCAATGGCTTTGTAGTCAGATGGTGTTAATACCGCCGTGTTACCTGAACTTACAGCCAGCTCTTTTAAACGTTGTACCAGTGATATAACTGATTGCAGCGTTGTATCTTCCAGGCTCAGATTGTTATCAGCAGTATCAATATTTTTGGTGAATTGTGTAGTGCGTGCCAATTCCTGATTCAACATCAGAATAGCGGTAGCTGCCACAGGGTCATCAGCAGGAGACAACACGCGTTTGCCACTTGATATTTGTTGGTTGGTTTTATCAACAGCAACCTGCGCATCACGCATACCAATGTTAGCGATGTTGTAAATTTGTGAGGTAGATACACGCATAATATTTCTCCACTACGCATTCATGTAACACGAATGCCTATTAACCCATTGACCTCAAGAGCGCATCAAACAAATCTTTCGCAACCGTAATTACACGCGCATTGGCGGTGTAAAGTTGTTGAAACTGAATCAGGTTCGCTGCTTCTTCATCCATATTCACGCTGGATATTCCATCGCGCATGGTTTTGGTTTGCTCAAGCAAGCTTCTGCTTGCCTCAGTATTAATTTTTGACAAATTACTTTTTGTTCCAACTTCTTCAACCAAACGCCCGTACCCTTGACTAAAACTCATGGACTTATTATCCATGGTTGAGTTAGTTTCCAGCGCCGTCATTGCCAAAGCATTACGGTTATCGTTTTTTGAATCTTTGTTGAAATCAATTGTGAATACATCGCCTGCTTTAGGTTGACCGGAAATTTTTACCTGGTAACCCAAATAAGAAGATTGCGCAAAACCGGGCAAAGTTGAATCGCCCAAAAGCTGGCTTGTACTGGGTGATGTTGACAAGGTCACACCATCTGCCAGCGTAATATCAATTTTTCCACCAATGGTAATTGCGCTTTGTTCTACGGCTGCTGTTGCAGTTGCATCCACACCGGACAAACGAACATTAGGATTACCAGTTCCATCGTTCACACTGATATTGTTGATGGAGGTATCTGCAGCAGTGAAACGCACATCCAGATTCACACCGGATGACGCAACCAAACGCAATTCAGGTCTACCCGTTATTGGATTACTACCGCTCTCTGCACGAATGCCAAGCGCTTTTAAATTTGCGTTGGAATTGATTTGATCCCGCACATAATTATTGAAATTAGTTTCGCCCGCATAAGGATCTGTAGGCGTTGTGTAATTTGGATCAGGAACACTAGTATCCAAATTAGGTCCATTGTAACGAAGTAAATTTTCACCATTCAGGCTCAATTGCAAAGGCGAAGCAAATCCAAGCGGATCAATATTTACATCTGTAATCGTTGCCGTTGTGTAAGCATGGGCACTTACGCCTTTAATGCTATTTAATGACGCTGCAGTTTGCGCTGCAGAGGCATTATTTCCTGTGACCATAACCTGGGTATTTACCAAGCCAGTGGTTTTATCTTGCATTGAAAAAGTATATTGCTCAGCGGGGTAACCGTTCGCTTGCGCAGCTAAAGCGGTATTTAATGTCACTGGCAAACGTCCGGTAGGTAAACCTAGACGAGCGCCACTGCCGATAATACGGGTCTCACCTTTATCCGTTGTGAAAATAGAATTTTCACGATTAGGATAAAAAGTTTGCTCGCTCATTGCAGGCACTAAAGGTTTTGGATGAGCAGGATCAGTGTTATCCAAAACTTCATAAGTAGTCTCTGAAGTAAAACGCACAATTACCGGTGGTGATAATTTCCCGGAATTAGAATAAGCAGGTAGCAATTTGTTGTTTGCATCGTAAAGGCTCAAGACCTCACCTGCACTCACCGCACCATTGCCAGTATTCGCGCCAGATTTTCCAGTGCGGATTGGTGAAGCAAAAGCTAATTGATCAGGTGATTTCAACAATGAATGAATGTCGCGCGCACCGTTGCGAGTGGGCTGCAAGGTAAATGTATCGCCGCCCTGGAAAGAACCGCTTTCAAGGGTTAATTTTAAACCGTCAAATTTAATATCTTGCGGAAAACCACCTGACAAAATACCCTGGCTGACAACAGAGTTATCCGACACACGTTTAATGCTGTAATTGTTGGTTCCCGCAGCTATATCAAATTTATAATCTTCAATAGAAATCGCGCTGGAGTCTTCAATCGTTAAAGACAATACGCGATCATCTGGCTGCGCATTGTTTCCGTGTGCAATACGGGTGTAGGTAATATTTTTTTCATTGATATCGGTAAACATGGCTTGTCCATAATTACCGTTTGCATCCAACCCCTGAGTTTGCACTTTATTAAAGGTATCGCTCATTACAATGGCAATACGGCCCAATTCATTGAGCGAAGGTTGCAGTACATCTTTTTTGAATTTGAGCAAACCACCCAACTGCCCGCCAGTCACTGAATCACTAATATCTGACGATACTGTATTGGTGTTGAGGTAAATTTTTCCGCCGTTGCGAACGCTAAAGCTACTTACATTAGGGCCAACAACCAAAGGTTCACCGTTGCCAATAAACACATTGACATCACCGCCATCTTGTTGAACCAGTTGCACAGAGGCCAGCTCAGAAAGTTTTCTTAAAGCTTCATCGCGTTGATCCAGTAAATCATTCGGTTGACCACCTGAACCTGAGGCATTTTTTTCAGCGATGGATTGATTCAAATTAGCAACAGATTTTGCCAGGCTGGTTATTTGCCCCATGACGGTACTGATTTCGCCGTCCACGCCTTTTGCCGTTTCTTCCAAACGGTCGTACAGGGTGTTGTAACGTAAGGTCAGGCTTTCTGATTGGGTAATAATCAATTGGCGCGCAGGCGAAGACGATGGATCACTCGCGCCATTCTGTAAGGATGCAAAAAAACTTTGCAAGCTGCCAATTAAACCTGTGCTGGAATCAGAAAATAATTTATCAACCTTGCCAATGTTTTGGTTGTATTTATCCAGCTGATTAAAATTAGTTGCATCTAAACGGATTTGCGTGTTTAAAAATTCGTTAACAACGCGTTTTACAGATTCAGTATTAACCCCCGCCCCTAAAAATCCGGCGCTACCGAATTGCTGCTCAGGACGAGTTGAAAAATTAACTTCCTGACGGTTGTAACCAACAGTGTTTGCATTGGAAATATTGTTACCAGCCGTGCGCAATGCAATCTGGCTGGCTTGCAAACCGGAAATTGCATTGGAGAGGAGTCCACTCATGATTGCACTCCTGTCGCATCAGCTATGACATTGATCGCAGCATCAGAATTGTCTGTTGCAGAACGGATTGAATCATTATTCAACAAGCGTTTAATTTTGTCGGCATAATCCGGGTCGGTTGCATAACCTGCTTTTTGCAGAGCTTCTGCATAACTTTCAGAATCCGCACCTGCAGACAAAGCTTCTTTATAACGTGGATTGTTTTTAATCAAGGCTACATAATCGGCAAAGCTTTGCTCGTAATCATCGTATTGGCGGAATGCTGCGCGTTCTTGTTGGGCAATTCCCTGTTTATTTTCCAGCGTATTAACAGTCACGCTTTTGCCCTGCCAACCGGTAGCTTTAATATTAAAAATATTAAAAGAGTTATTGCCGTCAGTATCGTGAATTAAGTGCTTACCCCAACCAGTTTCCAATGCAGCTTGTGCGAGTAACACATCAGTGCCCACATTTAATTCAGCCGCTGCTTTTTCCGCGTAAGGTTTTACACGCTCTACAAATTCTTCAGGCGTTTGTGCCACGGCAGATTTATTACCCGCACGCAATTCACTAACGGCTGCTACAGGCTTTGTCCGAACCACAGGAGCAAACGTTGTTTTTAGTGATCTTTCCAGCGTATTCACCGGCTCAGATTTAACATTCAGGTCAACAGGTTTGTTATAGAGCTTTTGCATTTGGGCAAACATAGATTTTGCCAAACCAATGCCTTCACCGCTGGTCAGGTTTAAGACCATTTGCTGATCCATCATATCTTGATGGAATTTTACTTCTTCGCTAGAAAACATATCGCCGTCTGCAAAGACGGCGTTAGCATCGCGCATGGATTTCAGCATTTGCTGAACAAACATGGCTTCAAATTTTTTGGAAATTTCTTTCAGCGCCGCCGGGTCATTGCGATGCCCCATCAACTTCACGGAATTCAATGAATTCTGATCGAAGTAATTGTCCTTTACGGCCGATGTTTTTCCTGCCGCTGCAGAACCTGCAAGTGCAGCCGTCAATGAATTGTTATCTATTGTTGTCATTTAGATCACCACCAATTCAGCTTTGAGCGCACCAGATTGTTTTAAGGCTTCCAATATCGCCATTAAATCACTGGGAGATGCACCCACATTATTGACAGAGCGCACTATGTCATCCAGTGATGCACCAGGCGCAAACTTGAACATGGGATTGGTTTTTTCTGACGCGGTCACTTTACTGCTAGGAACAACCACAGTTTGGCCTTCGCCTAATGGATTGGGTTGGCTCACTGTTAGACTTTCTGCAACAGTCACAGTGAGACTACCGTGGGTAACAGCAACAGGTGACACGCGAACATTTTTTCCAACAACGATGGTTCCTGTGCGCGAATTTATAATTACTTTTGCAGCTTCTTCACCTAAGGTGACTTCAAGGTTTTCCAACATAGCAATAAAATCCACACGCTGTGCTGGATTTTGTGGTGAATCAACCATCACAGAAACTGAATCTAATGGGCGCGCAACGTCTGGCCCCAATAAACCGTTAATACTTTTTGCCAATTGATTAGCGGTAGTAAAATCTGCGCGGTTCAAATTGAACACTATGGGCTGGCCGCCGGCAAAATTGGTTTCAACCGCACGCTCAACCAAAGCACCACCGGGAATTCGGCCTGCACTGGGAATATTTACTTTAATACTTGAACCATCGGCGCCTTGCGCACCAAAGCCACCCACTACGAGGTTACCTTGTGCAACTGCGTAAACTTTGCCATCCAAACCTTTTAAAGGCGCAACTAACAAACTACCGCCGCGCAAACTTTTTGCGTTACTAATGGAAGACACTGTTACATCCAAAGACTGGCCAGGTTTTGCAAACGCAGGTAACTCGGCTTGAATCATTACCGCTGCCACGTTTTTCATTTGCATACGTGCACCTTCCGGTACGGTGATGCCAAATTGCTTCAACATGGAATTGAATGATTGAGTGGTAAAAGGTGATTGGGTTACCTGATCACCTGTACCATCCAAACCGACTACCAAACCATAACCAATTAATTGGTTAGGACGCACACCCGCTACGCTTGCGATATCTTTAATACGCTCGGCAGATGCGACAACTGAAAATGGCAGCAATAGAGTCCCTATTAAAAAACTAACGATAATTTTTTTGCAGGTTAAGACTTTCATCATTTAATACTCTATTGCGATAAAGGGATGACTAAACAACAAGATTAAAACGGCCAAATCGGACCATTAAAGAATTTCGCCAACCAACCCATGTTTTGCGACTCTGCTAATGAACCAGTGCCGCTGTAAGAAATTTTTGCATTAGCTAAACGAGTGGATACAACTGTGTTGTCTGGCGCAACATCATCAGGGCGAACAATGCCGCTGATGCGGATAAATTCATCACCACTATTTAAAGTGATCCACTTTTCACCGCGCACCATTAAATTTCCGTTAGGCATAATCTCTGCAACGGTCACAGTGATATTGCCTTGCAAGCTGTTGCTTTGGTCTGCGCCGGAATTACCACCGAACTTTCTGTTTTGTGCGATGTTAGTATCCAGGCTCATATTGCCCAGTGTTGGATTGGTTCCCAACAAAGTACCTGCACCGCCGTTAAATGTTTGGGTGTTATCTTTTTTCACTGAAACATTGGCAGATTTTTTTGATGCCGTACTTTCGTTCAAAGTAATGGTGAGAATGTCGCCCACGAAATGTGCTTTTCTATCGCCAAACAAACTCAAGCCATAAGAGTCCTGATACAGCGAACCTTCTGTACGCTGAGGCATTGCCTGCGTAGAAGAAATAGTAGGCGCGTAATAAGGATCACCAGGTTTTGGTTTGTTGTTGGACATGCATCCTGCTAAAGCCAGCGCACAAACTGTGACTATGAGCGATGAATTTAAGCGTGAAGATTTCATGGCATTACACTCGATGATTCAATTAAAGGTTTTGAGCAATGTTCTGCAACATTTGATCGGCAGTGGAAACGACTTTTGAATTCATTTCGTAAGCGCGTTGCGTGGTAATCATGTTTACCATTTCTTCCACGATATCCACGTTCGAACTTTCTAATTGGCCTTGCAATAACATACCCATTCCGTTTTCACCGGGTGCACCTTGTGTTGGTGTTCCGCTCGCAACGGTTTGTACAAATAAATTTCCACCAATCGCTTGCAAGCCTGCAGGGTTTACGAAATCAGTGAGAGTGATGCTGCCTAATTGTTGTGGCGTTGCTTCTTGGCCTTCAGTCAATGCAAACACACTGCCGTCTTTGCCGATGGTGATGCGGTTAGCGCCTTGCGGAACTGTAATGGCTGGTTCCAAAACCAAACCATCGGAGTTAACCAACTGCCCTTCCTGGCTCAATTGCAACTGACCGTTACGGGTGTAAGCAATGGTGCCGTCTGCTTGCAATACTTGCAGAAAACCGCGGCCGTTAATTGCAACGTCCAATGGTTGTTCAGTCACTTGCAAATTGCCCTGGGTAAATTGTTTAGTGGTTGCAACAACACGTGCACCTGTACCCAATTGCAAACCCGATGGCAGCTGCGAATCTTGCGTTTCTTGCGCGCCAGGTTGACGTTGAATTTGGTAAACCAAATCTTCAAATACCGCGCGGTCGCGTTTGAAACCTACGGTGCTGGTATTCGCCAGGTTGTTAGAAATAGTTGTGAGCTGTTTATCCTGTGCAGCTAACCCGGTTTTACTAACGTACAGTGATGACATCATGATGGAATTCCTCGTGAGACTGACTCAGTCGTAAATGGGTTAGGACATCTGCAAAAGTTGCGCAGAAGCAGACGAGTTATCCTCTGCCGTCTTCATTAACTTCAACTGCATATCAAATTGGCGCGCAAGGCTGATGATTTGGGTGAACTCGCTCATGGCATTCACGTTGCTGGCCTCAAGTACGCCACTTGCAACGCGTACGGAGGCATCAGGCGCAGCGGTCAAACCATCGCGCTGGCGGAACAGGCCATCAGGGCCTTTTTCAAGATTGGTAACTTCGGGCTTCACCAGCTTGATGCGGTTGGTTTCAACCATGGTTTCAGCAGTTTGCCCAAGGGAAATAGTTGAAATGGTTCCGTCAGAACCCACTTCGATCTTATCCAGTGGTGGCAAACTGATAGGACCAGAGTTACCAATCACCGCCAAACCATTGGCTGTACGTAAAGTACCTGTGGCATCAATCGCCAGATTGCCGGCGCGGGTATAGGCTTCGCTGCCATCTGGCGCTTGTACGGCAATAAAGCCTTCGCCATTAATAGCAATGTCCATGGGGTTACCCGTGGTTTGCATGGCACCGAATTCAAAATCAGCACGAGGGCTTTCTGTAAGTGCATAGGCGCGGGTTGGCTGACCATCCCCGTAATACACACCCATGCTGCGGGATTGCTCAAAATCAGCCTTAAAACCGGTGGTATTGAGGTTGGCCATGTTGTTGGCGCGAATCGTCTGGGCTGCCATGTTGTTCTTGGCACCGGTCATGGCGATATAAAGGGCTCTGTCCACAATGCGTTCTCCGCAAATTTCTGTTTACAAATCCAGCGCTATTTTTTTGGCAGATTTGTGGTTAAACAGGGTTTTGCAAGAGAGGTGCCAAGTGATCAACACCGGCCAAATAGAATATAACTCATTTAAAAACAATGAGTTATGAGAGGCATTAAAAGCGGCAATGAGGAAAACGAACGGCGGCAACCGGCAAACAACTTCCGCTGTTTGCCGGTTAACCTTAGACCGAAGACATAGGCTGATGCGAGACACCAAGCCTGAATCAGGCTTGGTGTTTAACTCAAATCATTAACGGAGGTTAATGATGGTTTGGGTAGTCGCATTGGCGGTTTCAATGGTTTTGGCGTTTGCCTGATAGTTACGCTGGGCAATAATCAGGTTTACCAACTCTTCCGACAAATCCACATTAGATTCTTCCAAGGCGCCCGAAGTGATGTTCCCCAGCGAAGAAGAGCCCGGCGCACCGATGATCGCCTCACCCGTTTCGAAGGTCTGTGCCCACATGGAGTTACCCACAGGTTTCAAGCCCTCCATATTATTAAAGTTAGCCAAAGCTACCTGACCCAGGGTTTGCGCTTCACCGTTGGTAAAGCGGGCAAAGAGGATACCCTTGCTGTCTACATCCAAACCTGCCAAACGGCCGGTGGTGTAACCATTTTGGTCGAGGTTCTCTACCGAGAAAGCGCTACCGAATTGGCTAGAGCCAGTCAGATCGATTACAAAGTTAGAGCTTGATGGTGGTTCGGCAACAGGAGTAGTACCACCTTGTAATACGTTCAAGGGAGCCAAGGCACCTACTGGCTTGCCATCTGCACCGAGCGGCGTCCAGTTAGAAATCAACATGCTGTCGGTCAAGGCCGTGTTTAAGGTACCGTCAGCCGAATAGTAAATATCGTAAGACGCCATAGTCGGCAAAGTATTGTCTGGCGATGGCAAACTTGGGTTTGGATCACCTACGTTTTGGCCATCAATCTGTACATACATTTTCCAATGGTTAGGTACAGTGGTCGCATCATTTGCGTCGTATTTTTCTTTTACGAAGTAAGAACGCATTACGTGCGCATTACCCAAACTATCGTAAACAGTTGATGATGTTGCGTGGTTGTATGATTTTGGATCGTTAGGATCAAATGCGTTAATCAACACCGGAGTAAAACTGTTTGATGTCAAAGGTGCAAACAAGTTACCCACCACAGGCGAAGAACTTTTAACAGCGTAACCAGATTCCATAACAATTTTTAAATCGCCACCCACTACAATCGCGTTAGTCAAACCGTTTGGTGTAACACCAGTGCCGGTCAACACAGATGGTGTTATGCCATCCGCACCTATAACAGTTACGGTTCCGGCGGCAACTGCAGCACCTGATGCATCTTTATCGCTGAAAGAAAAATTTAAATCACTACCAACTTTTGATTCAATTTCCAAATCACCTGCCGCATTAACCGTGGCGGTGATACCAGGCAAAGTTGTTGATGTTAATGAATTGATTTGAGTCGCCAAGCCACTCATGGTGAGAGCAGTTAAACGCACACCGTTTAGAATTAAATTTCCATTGGTGTTATCAAATTCTGTTGCAACGGTTGCAGTATCTTCTTTTAAAATTTTTGCATGAGTTGTCGCTGTCGCACTGATGCCAGCCAAATCATTTAATTTGGAGGCAATTTCAGAAGCAGATGCTCCGGCAGCACTGGTGAAATTAACCAAAGCGCCGCTAGGTGATTGAATTACCAAATTTTGTGCAGCATAACCGTTAGTAACAGCAGGTTGGCCTGTAGTAGTTAAAGCCATACCACCTAAACCAGCACTCAAGGCGTTTGCGGGTGTTGCCATAGCAACGGCAGGAGGAATCACACCTACCGCAATTGTTGAAGGAACACCTTTGCTACCTTCCCTAAATTCAATATTTGCACCATTAACAACAGCCACAAAGTTTGCTGGCGTTGCTGCGGTATAGTTTGCGCTGTTAATTAAATCCGCAACTTCTTGCAATTTAGTAGCGGTGCCGTTGTTTAAAGTAATATCAACAGTAGTCGCCAATGCCGGTGCTGGTGGAGTTAAGGTTAAACGAAATGCTGTAGGGTTGGTGGTAAAGTTTAATGGCGTTGTCAATGTACCTGCGGTAGAAGGCAATGCAGGTGTAAGTGTGTAAGTTTGTGTAGTGGCAACTTTAATACTGTTTTTTACCACACCAATAGCAGAACCATCGCTCACAAAACTGCTACCGGTTGTCTTTAATACTTTTGAGTTGGCATCTACGTTATAAGCTGCGTTCACACCCGTAGTTTGGCGCGGTGCTTGAGTGCTAACGTCTACTTTTAATTTGGTGAGAATACCACCCACGTTGCCATCAGCATCTGCAGCAAAACCTTGCAGGCTTGCACCAGTGCTATTGACGATGTTGCCATCTTTATCCAAACCGAATGCACCAGCGCGTGAAAACAATTGGCCGTCATTGCCATTCAATACAAAAAAACCTGCGCCGTTTACTGACAAGTCCATCGCATTTTGCGTGAACTTTAAGTTGCCCTGGCCGAATGCTTGGCGCAAAGTCAGAGTAGTTACACCGCTACCAGCAGTGTTTGAACCACCGCCTAAAAGCGAACTCGTATACACGTCACCAAATTCCGCACGCGAACTTTTAAAACCAATTGTGCCCGCGTTTGCAATGTTATTGCCGGTTACACTTAAATCGGTGTTGGCTGCGCGAATACCGCTGAGACCTGTGTTAAATGACATGACGTGCTCCTACATGTGAGTTGCTAGTGGCTAATGGATAGCGGCTAGTCATTAAAAATTTTTACGTTGTTGATAACAAAACTGACAAACAAATTTCGAACAAAATTCCAGAACAATAATTAGTTAAATTGTTTCACTTTGCTAATATCCATCGCGCCGTAACCAGCAAGGTTTAATACTAATTTTCCGTCGGCTCCAACCGTTACACTATTGACGTTTGCACTTAAGCTAGTTGCCAACTGTTGACTTTTTCCGTCTTGTGTTGACAAGACTTCAAATCTATAAGCGCCAGGTGTTAATGGAGTTTTCGCACTCCAATCCAAAAGCTTGCCATTCAATTCCATACTTTCACCGTCGAAACGGAAATTCATATCGCCTTTCTCAGCGGAGCCAATTGGAATTTGCGCAGCGAGCACACCTTTAGAGTCGTACACATTCATTTTTACTTCTGAGGTTGATGCAGGTACTGTGATGGTGCCGGAAATAATTCCATCTGGAGACAAAATACTATTAGCACCTTCAACGCTAACAGAGCGACCAACAAGAGACGAAGCCTGCAAAGCCTGATTGGATTGGAAGCTGCTACTAAAACCATTAAAACTGGTGTTCAGTTTTTCCAAACCTTGTACCGAACTAAATTGCGCCAATTGCGCAACAAATTCAGAGTTACTTTGTGGTGCCAAAGGATCCTGATTTTTCATTTGCGTAATCATCAATTGTAAAAATGCATCTTGACCAAGATCATTGGTTTTTTTCTTGGGCGTAGCCGCTGAATTTTTATCAATGGCATAACCAGCAAGAACATCTGAAGGCGATTTAGTACTTGATACGTCACTCATTTCAATTCACCCTAATCTCACTAACCTGTTGCTGACCTTGTCTTTACGCGTACTACTGACTAACTTGTATTACTGACCCAGGGTAAGAACGCGCTGCACCATTTGTTTTGCTGAGTTCATTACTTCTACGTTCATTTGAAACGAACGAGATGCAGAAATCATATTGGTCATTTCTTCTACCACATTAACGTTGGGGTAATACACATAACCTTCTTTATCTGCTTTTGGATGAGTTGGTTCGTAGCGACGTTGTAACGGCGCATCACTCTCAACAATGCCTAGCACTTGCACACCGGCATTTGCATCGTCTTCATTTGCTGCTTTATCTGCATTTAAAGATTGTTGCATGGCTTGTTTTTGAATAGCGGCAAACACTGGCTGACGGCTGCGATAAACTTGATCAACACTTGAGCTAGCTGATTGCGCATTTGCCAGGTTGCTTGCAGTGGTGTTCAAACGCAAACTTTGTGCGTTCATACCTGTGCCAGCAATGTCAAAAATATTTCCCAGTGCCATGATGTTTCTCGCTTTAAATAAAAAATGTTTTCAGTGAATTAGTAAAATTAATCGCCACGTATAGCAGATTTTAAACCCTGGAATTTACTGTTCAGAAATTGAAAGCTTGCTTGAAACGCCAAACTGTTTTTCATGTATTCCGCATGCTCAATTTGGTCTTCTACTGTGTTGCCATCAATAGAAGGTTGTTGCGGTGTGCGGTATAACAAATCGGCATCTTCACCAAATACAGTATCTGTAGAGATATGACGCTCGTTGGTCATTTGCGCTGCAAAGTTGTTAGAGCCCGCCGTTTGTTGGCTGAGCAATTGCTTGAAATCCAGATCACGCGCCTTGTAGTTAGGGGTGTCGATATTGGCCAGGTTGTTAGCCAATATGCCGGCACGTTGGCCGCGCAAGCGCAGTGCGCTTTCGTGAATTCCCAAGGCTGAATCAAATGAAATTGGCATGGTAGCAACTCTCTAAAAAAAGCAATCTGGTTTCCGGCATTTGCCGATATACCTTTGTTACAAGTTAGATTGCAACGCCTATGCCAAAGCGAATAAAATTTTTATGTTATTGATTTTATTGAATTTTTGTTAATTGAAATCTCGGTAAAAACGGCAAGAACCCAAGCGGCAAAGAGAAAGCGGCAAGGCCTTTCCGCTTTAGCTGGCGGTTAAAATATGATCCATGTGGAACCTGTGAGTTGCGACGGAAACTGCGGGAAGTAAGAAAATTAAAAATGATTTTGCCAAACTGCTTAAAGACCAAACCTATCCAGCAATAGAAGCATCGCCAAGCGCTTTATGGCAAAGTAGCCAAACTCTTTAACTATAGTGAATCATTCTATGTCGTTCCTGACCGTCCACCACGTCGCCATTATTTGCTCTGACTACGAGCGCTCCAAACATTTCTATACCCAAACCCTCGGGCTAAAAGTCATTGCGGAGGCTTATCGCGCAGAACGCCAGTCTTATAAATTGGATTTAGCGTTAGCTGATGGAACCCAGCTGGAGTTATTTTCCTTCCCCAATCCGCCCAGCCGCCCTTCCCGTCCTGAGGCCTGCGGGTTACGCCACTTGGCGTTTGCGGTTGCAGATGTTGAGCAAATTAAAGAGGATTTGGAACAGAAAGGTGTAGTTGTTGAACCCATTCGAGTTGACGAATATACGGGCAAGAAATTTACATTTTTTGCAGACCCGGATGGGCAGCCTTTAGAGGTGTATGAGGTAGGGATTGATGAAATGGCAAGGTAGGTATTCTGCTAGGAGTCGTCATCCTCGCGCAGCGGGGATCCAGTTTTTGATGTCTCTTTAGGTTTTTAAGAGCTGGATCCCCGCTGCGCGAGGATGACGACTCCCTACTAATCAAGCTTTCGAAAAATCATATCGCCTTATAAAGAATCCCCGGCTCACAACGCACCATCTCAAATAAATCCGCTGCGCCAGCCAAACCTTCAGATGACCCCAAATACAAAATCCCTTGTGGCTTTAACGAAGCATGAATTTTTTGCAAGATTTGTCGTTTCAAATCGGCATTGAAGTAAATCAACACGTTACGGCAAAAAACTATGTCGAACTTACCCAAGGCGGCGTAAGAATCCATCAAATTGATGGGGCGAAAATCAATTCGGTCGCGCAAGATTGGTTTTACTTTCCAATTACCCTCGGGTGTTTTATCAAAAAAGCGATCCAGACGCTCATTGGATAAACCACGCATTACTGAAAGCTTGTCGTACTCACCAGCGCGGGCTTGCTCAAGAACGGTAGTGGATAAATCTGTCGCCACAATTTGTACCTGGCGTGGCAAGGTTCCCATATTTTTAAGCTTGAATTCTTCGGCCATCATGCTGATGGAATACGGCTCCTGCCCCGAAGAACACGCAGCAGACCAAATGCGGATAGGACCAAACATTTTATTGTTAGGCCCCATAAGCTGCGGAAGAAGATTATTTTTTAAATGGTCGTAAGGGTATATATCGCGAAACCAGAAGGTTTCATTGGTCGTCATAGCATCAATCACTTGCTCTTTTAGCTTGCGATTAAGGCCTTGACGTAAATTGCGCACTAAATCGCCGAAGTTAGCGATTTTATGGTCATCCATTAAGCGACGCATACGGTTGGTAACAAGATATTGCTTGTTATCACCGAGCGAAATGCCGCAAGCATCTTCTAAAAATTGGCGAAACTGATCAAACTCGGCCTGATCTACATTATCGCGAGCTGCCAGTTTGGCAAACACATCATTTGAATCTTTATTTATCATAAATGCTCTTAGCAGTACTACATCGCGTTAGTGAGCCCAAGGCTCCAATTACTCTGCATAGCTAACTCCTCCGCGGAGAGAAGTTACTCTGCATCGGGCGGCAATAAGCTTTCACCCGTAATTGCTAATACACGATCATTAACCCGGCGCGCCAGTTCATCAGGATGGAACTTCGCGAGGAAGTCATCCGCACCCACTTTCCGCACCATGGCTTCGTTAAACACACCGCTTAAGGATGTGTGGAGCACAATATGAAGCTTCTTCAAATCTGGATTATTGCGAACCTCAGCCGTGAAGGTATAACCGTCCATTTCCGGCATTTCGATGTCGCAGATAATCATTACCAACTCAGCATAGGGATCTTTGCCCGATGCCAAAATATCTTTCAAATATTGGAGCGCCTCTGCACCGTCTTTTTTGATCGTCGTGCGAATGCCCATGCCCTCAACTACGCGTTGAATTTGCTTGCGCGCAATGGTTGAGTCGTCAACGATAAGCACATGTTTTTGCACCACTTTATCGGCAATACCATCTTCAATAACACCTTCTGATACGTCTTCCTTCATTGGAGACACTTCAGCGAGGATTTTTTCCACATCGATAATTTCCACCAACTGACCATCCACTTGAGTGACAGCCGTTAAATAATGTTCTTTACCCGCACCTTTTGGTGGTGGATGAATATCTCCCCAGTTCATGTTCACAATTCGCTCAACGGAGCGCACCAGAAAGCCCTGGGCAGTACGGTTGTATTCAGTGATGATCACAAAGCAGTTATCAATATCCGGCAGTTCACGGCGGCCAATGGCAAGGTTCATATCCATAATGGGAATGGTGCCGCCGCGAATGTGGGCAACACCGCGAACCACCGAGTTGCGGCCAGGAAGTGCATTTAAAGGAGGACACTGCAGAACCTCCTTCACTTTAAACACGTTAATGCCATAGAGCTGTTGGCTGCCCAGTCGAAATAACAATAGCTCCAGACGATTTTGTCCAACCAGTTGTGTACGTTGGTTGACGCTATCCATTACACCGGCCATGCCACCACCTCTTTCTTATCAAACAAATTTTACGTTCAAGCCGCTTTGGTGAAGCAACTTGCCTGGGGATTTTTTATGCTGCCTTTATGCTGTCTTTTTTATAGTCAGGGAAAACGGCATAGACTTTGCTTTTATCATCGTTAGTAAGCTTTTTCGGCTGAAAGCCGTCACTCTTTAGGTCGATTGCAGATGAAACTTGTAGATTTGTTCAAAAGCAGCAATCCGCCTTATGAGGATAGGACAAATTATGAGATTTCGTAGTTTTTATAGAATTTTCTTTTTGAATATTGCGTTCACGCCCATCAAACAAGGCATTAACAGGATTACCTGGTTTTGTGCGTTAGCGGTTTGCTTTAGCCAAAGCGCCAATGCTCAGGCACCTATTGAGAATATTGGGCAAATAGAGTTGCAAGTCGCCCGGTTTTTGACGGACGAATACAGCAAAACCCAGGCAATTAAAGTAGAAGTAAAAGTAGGCAATCTGGACAACCGTTTACGCTTGGCTCGCTGCGATCAAAGCCTTTCGTTAAACCTTAAAGATACAACCAACAGCGGTGGAAACATCAATGTACAGGTTGCCTGTAAAGGCACGTCATCCTGGACAATTTTAGTCCCTGCACAGGCAAAGGTTTACCGCTCGGTGGCAGTTGCCAGCCGCACCCTACAGCGCGGAGATGTGGTTACTGAGGATGATTTAACCACTGAAGTTAAAGATGTGAGCGAATTTCGCATGGGCTTTTCCCTTGTGCCAAACGCTATCGTGGGCAAAGAAATAAAGTTCACAGTGAATAAAGGTGAAGTATTTAGAAACTCTGCGCTTGATGCTCCACTCGTCATTAAACGTGGCGATACAGTGAGCATGGAAGCAGCAGCCGGTGAAATAAGCGTTAAAACCAATGGTACCGCGGTTTCCGATGGGCGCATTGGTCAGCAAATACGGGTTAAGAACAACCAATCGGCACGCGTTATTAATGCCCGGGTTGTAGCGGCCGGTAAAGTTCAAAGCATTATGTAATACGCAAGACTGTTGATGCCAAGCCGGCATAAACGAAGACAATGAAGTTAAATAGTCAAAAAGCCAAAAAAGTTGCTAAAGTTCCAGAGCTACTGGCCGACAACCCTCATAAGGGAACTCTGATTAATAGGAAACTATTATCACCAGTCTCTTTGAACACATAGCAATCGTTGGGGAACGAAATCATGGTTATAGATACAAACAACATCAATTCATCTGGCGGTGCCAACCGCAGCCGAAGTTCGGCGCCCGTGGCCACTACCAGCACCAAAACCCAGAGCGCGCCTGTGGCGACGCCTGAACCAAGCACTAAAGACAATGTAGTGCTGAGTTCAGAAGCGCAAAACCTGGTGCGCCTGCAAGCCAAAATCGGCAGCCTGCCCGATGTAAACCTTGATCGCGTAGCCGCCATCAAGCAAGCCATCGCAGAAGGTCGCTTTGAAATTAATCCTGAGCGCATTGCTGAAAATATGCTCAATCAGGATGAACTTTTAGGTTAAGAAATAGATAGGTTAAAAAGCCGAGCCTCAGGTTAATCGACAGCTGATTTACCCGAACTCTTTACAAACGTATCTGGCCCTTACCCCAACAATGGCCAGATTCGCTAAACCAGTGAGGTTGCTATGTCTCTCAATACCCAATTTTTGCGCGATATGCTCGCCCAAGACTCCAGTGCCATCCAACAATTGAAAGCACTCCTTACCCAGGAACGTGAATTTCTGGAACAGCGCCAGCTGCAAGGCATGCAAGAAATTGTCAGCCAAAAAGATCAGCTACTTGGCAACCTTTCTTATACAGCACGCCAGCGCGAACAAATTTTGCGTAACGCCGGGCTAACAACCGATTTAGCTGGCTGGAAAGCTTTTCTGGAGCGCGATGCCCTAACGCTCAGCCTGATTCCGGCGTGGGAGGCATTAACTATCGAATTCACCGAATGCCAGGCAGCTAATGAAGTTAACGGCAAAATGATCAATCGCTCCAAGCAAACTTTGTCGCACCTACTTAATCTCCTTCGCGGCCAAGTCGCTACGCCTTCGCTCTATACGCAAAAGGGTTCGACGACCAATTACAGCAGCACCCACACGGTTGCAAAAGCTTAAAATCCTTTCAACACTTTGCTATCTTTCGCGGATAGCAAAGTCGCTTTCCCCGCGCTTATTCAAACCTTGGTTTATCCCTAAAAAATCCCTACAATGCCGGCGCGTCATAGTTATTGGTATTTACACAAAGCTTATTAATGCCCATCAAAAAGTCCTCGTAGCTCAGCTGTATAGAGCGTATGCCTCCTAAGCGTAAGGTCGCAGGTTAGAATCCTGCCGGGGACGCCATTCTTATATAATTCAATAGATTAGAGGCTAAAAATAAAGCTTTTTATTAAGCTAATTTGGTTCACATTCAGTTATTTTGATAAATTAGATTCCCCTCTTACAAGCAAGCTTAAATATTCTAAGCAGTGCTTGACGCATTCTGTCCTGCTTGCATTATACTGTATATAAATACAGTTTTGATTGCATTTATGACAAACTTAAACCCGCCGACATCTCCCGAAATTGAATTGGAGCAACTGCTTAATCGCAGCGATATATGGCGCGGCAAGGCTTATAGCCCTGCCCCACAAATATCCTTGGATACGGGTTATGCAGACATTAATGCAGCTCTGTTTAACAAAGGTTGGCCAACATCCAGCTTGATTGAGGTCTGCCAAAAAGGGTTGCAGCAACAAGAGTGGCTGTTATTTTTACCGGTTCTCAAGATGATCAGCGGCTACATCTTGTTACTGAATCCACCGGGGGAGCCCTTCTGCCAGACATTTATCCAGGCAGGTATAGATCTGGATCGGATCGTCGTTGTCCGGATTTCCAATAAAGCTGACTTTCTGACAAGTTTTACCGAATTGGCTCGCACCCAAGCTTGTGAAGTTTTATTCGCCTGGCAAGAGCGCCAAAACCTGAGTTATACCGAGTTGCGAAAATGCCTTTTGGCCTGTAATGAAGGCAATGGTTTGTGTGTTTTATTTCGCCCGGAAAGCGCCCAGCAACAAAGCTCTCCGGCGGCATTACGCCTATACACCCAATTGACCCGGAATCATCTACAGCTAAACATCTTCAAACAAAAAGGCGCCCTGCAACAATCAACACAAGCTATACACATACCGCTGCCTGACACATTAAAAGGTTATCTTGATTATTCCTCGCTGGATCAAACCCCGCTGCCCGGCACTGTTACAAATGCTTCTAAAAAGTCGGCAAACATTCTGCCTTTAAAACGAAGGAAGAAATGATGTCGATAAATTATTACCCGGCAAATGAACGCTTATGGTTGGCGCTACGCTTGAGCAAGCTTCCATTAGAAGCATTAAAAATTGATGCAACGACTGAAGCTATTGTCATTACGGAAATGCAGCGCGTCATTTACGCTAATGAAAATGCCCGCTCGGCAGGCGTTGCGTTTGGAATGGATGCAACCACAGCGCAATTACTCAGTAATTGTGAAGTGCACTTGCGCAATCGCACACTGGAAAAACAGGCTTTAAATCATTTATCTGCGCAGCTCTACCAATTCACTCCTTATTTGGAAACTTATGAATGCGAATATTTACCACATTCAGGTTTGCTATTGGAAATTTTCAGCTGCCTGCAATTATTTTCCGGCTTGCAATCTTTAGCATCAAAAATTTTTAATTGTTTAAAAGATGCACATTACTCTTTCGAATATGGATTAGCGCATACCGCCAAAGGTGCATGGTTATTATCTTTTAAACATTACCCAATTTGTGGCAATGAAACTCAAACAATATTTTGTGAACGATTAAAAAGCTTACCCATTCATCTTTTACAGGATTACCCAAACGCAATTGACGCATTAAAAAAAACAGGATTTACAACATTGGCTGATATAGCCAAGCAAATAGACGCACAAAAAATCAGCAGCATCAAAAAGCGTTTAGGTGCAGAATTCACAGAATACTTTTGCGGAATTTTTGGAATTGAGCAAAATTTTCAACAAAACTCACTTTTCGCAAATCCATTACCCAACTATAAACCCCTGGAGTTTTTTTCTGATTACATCCAGTTTGATTATCCTATTACCCAAAATGATCAGCTTTATTATCCTGTTGAAAGCTTGCTGCAAAACCTCAGTGATTATTTGCAAAAGCGACAATTAGAATGTCAACACATTGAATGGACTTTGTCCGATATCTATCACAATAAATTTCTATTAAACGTGCATAGCGATACACCGGAAAGCCATTGGCAATTATTGTACGACTTAACACTTATTCAACTCGACAGCCGCGAATTACCTTTTGAAGTCGATTCGCTCACGCTTATTTGTCGCAACACCAACAGCATGCAAAATCGCAATCAATTACTGGTTTTCGATCACAGCAGAAAATCACGTTCTGTTGGGCGAAGTTTTGCTATCACCATGGCCAAGTTAAAAGCCCGTCTTGGTGATCAGTCCATCTATAAATTAAGTTATCGCGATTCACTTTTACCCGAAAAAAGCCATTGCAAAATTTCATTCAATGACACGCCCAACCAAAACTTACCGCCTATTCACAAAAAATCCCTGCGCCCCACCTGGCTGTTGGATTGCCCTTTAATGATTGAAGAAAGAACCCAAGGTTTATATTGGCGAGGAAAATTAAATTTATTGGCCGGGCCAGAACGTATCAATGCACAGTGGTGGGAAAAACCTGTCGCACGAGATTATTTTATTGCACAAAGGCATGACCATGTAAGGCTGTGGGTATTTTTTGATTTACACCAAAAAGCCTGGTACCTACATGGCATTTTCGCATAACAATGGTGACCTATGCGTTATGCTCACTTAAACACTACCACCAACTTTACGTTTCTCACGGGGGCATCCCATCCACCAGAATATATCTATCGTGCCGCTGAATTAGAATACGATGCTTTGGCAATTACCGATGAATGCTCGCTCGCAGGAATCGTTAAGGCTTTTGTTGCAGCAGAAGAATTAAACTTTAAATTAATTGTGGGCAGCCGTTTTACATTGAGTAACGGTATGCAACTCATTGCTATAGCACCAAACCGAACAGCTTATGCTGAATTATCCGGATTTATCACCCTCGCTCGCCGTCGCGCCAATAAAGGTGAATATGAAGCGCATTTTGATGATTTGCGATTTCGCCTGCAGCATTGTTTGATTATTTGGATTGGGCACACTGCCGAAGATAGTGTTCAGCCAGAATCGATTATCAACCAACTTTACAACTCATTCAAAGAACGCTTATGGATCGGTATAAATCATCAATTACAAGGCGGCGAACAAGCTGAGTTTGCGCGCTGGCTAAGTTTAGGTGTACAAAAAAATATTCCTTTAGTTGCGTGCGGCGCAGCACTCATGCATGAAAAAAAGCGCAAGCCCCTGCAAGATGTGGTGACAGTAATTCGTCATAATTCTTCCATTGCAAATATGGGCACCAAGCTGGAAATTAACGGAGAAGCCTACCTAAAATCCTTGGCGCAATTACAAAAACTCTACCCCGAAAGCTTGCTGGAACAAACCTGCGTTATTGCCGATTTATGTCAGTTTTCAATGACTGAATTGCGTTATCAATACCCTAAGGAATTGGTTCCAGCAGGCCTGACGCCAATTAAGCATTTACGTAATTTGGTGAATGAAGGAAAGCAAAGACGATGGCCAAAAGGAGTTCCAAAAGATGCAGAAGAAATTCTACAAAAAGAACTAGAGCTTGTAGAAGAACTCGGGTATGAATACTTTTTTTTGACTGTATACGACATTGTAATTTATGCCAGGAAACAAAATATTCTCTGTCAAGGTCGAGGTTCATCCGCTAATTCGGTGATATGTTATTGTCTATATATTACCGAAATTTCACCACAAGATATTAAAGTATTATTTGAACGTTTTATATCAAGAGAGCGAAAAGAAGAACCAGATATTGATGTTGATTTTGAACATTCCCGGCGCGAAGAAGTCATTCAATACATTTATCAAAAATATGGCCGTGAGCGTGCAGCTATTGCAGCCACTGTTATTACCTATCGTTCTCGCAGTGCCGTTCGCGATGTAGGCAAAGCTTTGGGAATGGAACAATCCTTAGTTGATCATTTGGCAAAATCAGTGGCTTGGTGGGATCGCAGAGAAGATTTATCAAAGCGTATAGCAGCTTCAGGCTTAAAAATAAATCAAAAACTATTACAACATTTTTTTATTTTAGTTGATCAAATTCGTGGTTTCCCTCGTCACCTATCACAGCATGTAGGTGGATTTGTAATATCTCAAGATAAAATCAGTGATCTTGTTCCAATTGAAAATGCCTCCATGCCAGAACGTACATTAATTCAATGGGACAAAGAAGATTTAGAATCCATGAATCTATTGAAAGTCGATGTTCTTGCACTCGGCATGCTCACTACCTTACGCAAAAGTTTGGGTTACATTAACACTTACGATAAAAAAATTTCAGCTTTGTCTGATATTCCAAAGGAGGATTCTGCAACTTACGAGATGCTATGCAATGGTGACAGCGTTGGAACTTTTCAAGTAGAGTCTCGTGCGCAAATGGCAATGTTACCGAGATTAAAGCCGAAAACATTTTATGATCTTGTTGTTCAGATAGCCATTGTTCGACCAGGCCCAATTCAAGGAGGTATGGTTCATCCTTATTTGCGTAGACGAAATGGCTTAGAAAAGCCTGACTTACCCAAAGACGAACTTAAAGATATTTTGGAAGTAACTTACGGTGTACCTATTTTTCAAGAACAAGTCATTCGTATTGCAATGGTTGCAGCAGGGTTTAGCGGTGGTAGAGCCGATAAATTAAGGCGTTCTATGGCAACTTGGGGTAAAGACAGCACACTAATGAATTTTGAAGAAGAATTTATCGAAGGCATGCTGGCTGGAGGATACGAATTAGATTTTGCAAAACGTTTATTTGAACAAGTAAAAGGTTTTGGTGGTTATGGTTTCCCAGAAAGCCATTCAGCAAGCTTTGCAATTTTAGCTTATGCATCTGCATGGATTAAATGCCACCACCCTGCTGCGTTTTATTGCGCCCTGTTAAATAGCCAGCCCATGGGTTTTTATTCGCCATCTCAATTAATTCAGGACGCACGCCGCCATCAACTTCCTATTTTGCCCATAGATATTAATCTCAGCTGCTATGAACACAAAATAGAAAAGGTAAGCAAACGCAATAAAACCCTCATGGGAATTCGCTTGGGGTTTTGTGAAATAAAATCCATTGACCATGAAAAAGCCATGATGATTGAAATATGGCGAGGTGACGCACCATTCCAATCCTTAAAAGATCTTTCACAACGCTCAGGATTAACCGCTATAGATTTACAATATCTCGCCTCAGCAGATGTACTGCGCTCGCTCAGCGGAAATCGCCATGAAGCGCGCTGGGAAGCAGCAGCTATTGAACCTTTCTCTGAATTACTTGAGCACGCAACCCCACCACCCCACGATGATTTGTTAACTGCTGCCCCAACGCTTGAGCAAGATGTGTTGAATGATTATGCGACTACGGGATTAAGTTTGCGTCCACACCCCATGGCATTATTACGCAACGCCCCCCCATTTGATCGCTGCACTCAATACAGCGATTTAAAACATTTACGCCACGGTGGATTTGTTCGTGTTGCAGGACTTGTTACCGGCCGCCAGCGCCCGGGAACAGCAAGCGGTGCATTGTTTTTAACGCTGGAAGATGAAACAGGCAACATCAATGTCATCGTTTGGAAAGGAACCCAGGAAACCTTTCGCCAAGTATTACTTACATCCAGGTTATTGCTAATTAAAGGCACCGTAGAAATTAATAATGATAATGTCGCCAATCCAGTGGTGCATGTAATCGCAGGGCAACTACATGATTATTCAGATAGGTTGGAGAATTTTTCGCTAAAATCCAGGGATTTCCATTAACAACTAAAAATAAGGCCTTATAGCTGATTCACTGCAAGCGCTATATAATTGCCTATCTTTTCTGCTTTTTTGAGCCGCTTGTGTTATGAACCTTGTGTTATTTTCTGAAGCTGATTTTATTGGCGATAGATTGATTGCGATTCGCGACTCTCGTCGCTTGCAACATATTTCACAAGTCCATCAAGTTAAAGTAGGCGAAACACTTAAAGTCGGCCTGCTGAATGGCAATATGGGTTCGGGTTTGGTTGTGCTATATAACGAAACTGAAATTCAATTGGAAGTCACCTTAACGCAAGCGCCACCAAAACCTTTACCAGTAACTTTGATACTTGCACTGCCCCGCCCTAAAATGTTGAAACGCACCTTGCAAACCATTGCGACCCTTGGTGTAAAAAAAATCTATTTAATTAATTCTTATCGTGTTGAAAAAAGCTACTGGCAGACACCATTATTGGAACCTGGTGCAATTTATGAGCATTTGTTGCTGGGCCTTGAACAAGGTTGCGATACACTTTTACCAGAAGTGCATTTGATAAAACGCTTTAAACCTTTTGTTGAAGATGATTTGAGTTCAATTGTAGGCTCTACTCGCGCTTTAGTCGCTCACCCTTACACAGACTTGCCCTGCCCTGCACAAATTGACTATGCGATTACGCTGGCCATAGGGCCCGAGGGCGGCTTTATTCCTTACGAAATTGACTTACTAAAAAAATCGGCGGGATTTACTGCGGTTAATTTAGGGGAAAGAATAATGCGAGTCGAAACTGTTGTGCCTTACTTGTTAGGTAGGCTTTACTAGAATTTATTAATTATGCAAAACCAGATCGCAACACAAGATGCAATTAAACATCTTGTGCACGTTTTTTTGCATCTGCCATTAATATTTCTTCGAAGTTTTCAATGCTAACAGCTGGGCTTGATAAATAACCTTGATAATAATGACAACCAAATTGCTGTAGAATTTTAAGCTGATCTGTTTGCTCAACACCCTCCGCAACCAGTTCCATATCCAACAAGCGCCCCATGGTAATAATCGTTTCTACCAATACACGGTCGTTGCGGTCATCAATAATATCGCGCACAAAGCCTTTATCAATTTTTAAGGTGCTTACCGGCAAACGTTTCAAATAGCTGATTGATGAATATCCTGTACCGAAGTCATCCAGCGAGAAACTAATTCCATACTCAGACAATACTGTCATGGTGGTAATCGCTTCATCCACGCGCTGGATTACGATGCCTTCGGTAATTTCCATATCCAAAGAATTGGCCGGAATTTTGTGTTTGTTTAAGGTTTGCACAACGTCATCTACGAACGCGTTACGACGGAATTGACGCGGACTAATATTAATACTTAAACGCGTGCCTTCACGCCACAAACCCATTTCATTCCAACGCTCAAGAGTTTTGCACGACTCTTCAAGCACCCATTGCCCTACGTCGATAATCATTCCCGATGTTTCTAATACAGGAATAAAATCAATCGGAGAAATAGTGCCTTTGGTAGGATGCTCCCAACGCAATAGCGCTTCTGCTCCCACTACAAAACCGGTCATCACATCAATTTTGGGCTGGTAATGTAGCTTAAACTGATACTCATCCAAGGCGCGATGCAAGTCACCTTCCATCACCAATTGACGGCTTACTTTATCGGCCATTTCTTCGTTAAAGAATTCAATTGAGTCACGGCCTTTTTCTTTCACTTGATACATGGCTGTATCGGCATAGCGTAATAATTCGTGCACCGAATTATTTTTATCGGGGTAAACCACAACACCCACGCTGCAAGTTACGCGCAATTCCATATTGTCATATAAACAGGGTTGCGAAATTACTGTGCGAATTTTTTCACTGATTTCGCCAGCACGCAAAGCAGCGGTTTCAATATTCTGATCGAGCACGGTAAGTACAACAACGAATTCGTCACCGCTCAACCGCGCCACCAAATCTTCATCGCGCACGGTGTTTTGCAAACGTGTAGCAACTTCTTGCAACACCCTGTCGCCTACGGGATGTCCCAAAGAATCGTTGATGTTTTTGAATTGATCAAGGTCGATAAACAAAACCGCACCAAAATATCCATGACGTTCAGCGCGGCGTAATTCATGCTCAAGGCGTTCAACAAGTTGTAAACGGTTTGGTAAACCGGTGAGCGAATCGTGGTGCGCCATAAATTCCATTTTGGCTTGCGCATTTTTACGGTCAGTAATATCCACAGATACAATAAGCGCAACTTTTTCATCATAAAATGCTAAAGGCATAATATGGGTTTGCAAAAATAATTGACGACCTGTTGCTGTGATAAAGCGTTCTTCAATCACATCCAGCTCTTCATTACCACGAATCACGCGGTAATCGTTTTGAAGCATGGTGTCTATATCAAACACAGAATTTTTGAGCAGCTGGCGCACATGCAAGTTGCGCATTTGCTCTGGTGTAAACCCTAACTCATCCGCAAGTGCTTTATTGGCAAATAAATAATAACCGGCAATATTTCTCGCACCGATCATCACAGGAAGGTTATCGATAATTTGACGCAAGTGTTCTTCACTTTTACGCAACGCCAATTCAACGGCCCGGCGTTTGGCGAGGGACAATTCAACAATATCTAATAAATGATTTGAGTTAACAATTAATTGCGCAAGTTCGTCGCGACGCTTGGGAGGTAATAAAGTTAAACGATGAACGCCGGGATGATCGGGATTAATATTGTTAATTTCACGCGAGAGTTTAACCAGTGGCTTGGTCAGCATGAAATAAAATACAAAGAATAGAAGCAGCACCAACACCATGTTCCGCAATACGCCAAACAACATATTGGAATAGGCACGCGCATAAAACGGGGCGAGCCATTGATCCATATCCACTTTAAAACGGATGCTGCCAGAAGTGCCCTCTGCGTAGCCGGGAATGACCAATACATCACCGTATTCTGCAATGGATTGGGAAATTTTTTGGGTGAACCAGCGAGTTGCCGCGGGATCGCGTTTTACGCTGGCTTGTGAAAGGATATTGCCCTGTTCATCTGCAATAACAACTTCGTAAATGAAGCCGTATTTTAATAAACCGTTTACCACCTCGTCTGACAACTCTTCATCCAGAGTAGCCACCGAGCGCGCAGCTGGAGGTTTGGCAACAGCGATAACCTGATCAATGAATTTAGCGAGCTCTTTTTGCTGCTCAAAATAGTCGAACGACGTTTGGATGAAGCTCATTATAAAGCTGAGCACAAAGGCCAGGATGATACCTATCTTGGCCAATTGGAAAGAAATGCCATGAATAAACGATGGAGTCTTATCTCGCATGGATGGGTACTTTCCGCTCTAGGTAATCATTGTTATGGTTCATGAATGACAGATATGACTCTTGCGCATGTATCGGCTCTCAAGCTCAGAATCACTTGTCCAAGATATGCCTTTTTGCAGTATAGATTAATCTGCCGGATTGGCATAAACAAAACAGGAATTTATCGCTTTTAGAAACCACGCCCATGTGCATTTTCTAATCGGCTCCTTTGGGCAGTTCATAGAAAACTGGCTATAAAACCTACATTGGCTCAGCTATTGCTCTATATTTAAACAAAGGGTAAGGACACATCATTTGGCCAATTTAATGACACTTGAAATTGGCTGATTTAACAGCAGATAAGAAATGAATGAACAAATCATAACCAAACAGGGAAGCACTCTAAGCGGTAGAGGCGTCACAAGCAGTACTTTCACCGCGCAGCTGTAAGCAGTTATGAGCAGCTATAAAAAGTGAGGTCAATGATGGGTATCTATGTAAACGATTTACGCGAGTTAATTATTCGCCCGGCGCTGGAACATTTAAACGAATGGTCACAAACTGCCGAAAATTTGCTCTTGGGAACGGCGGCGCAAGAGTCACAACTGGGTTTCAGGGTCCAATCCGACACCGGCGACAGCCTCGGAATTTACGGGATCAAAGCCCAAACCCATATCCGGGTATGGGACGAATTTTTGGTCACTGATCCTGAATTAGCCTCGCGCCTGCGCGGACTTGCAAGCCAGCAACAGTTTTTGAAATTCCCCCATCAAGAGCTCATTACTAACTTGAGTTATGCCTCCGGTATGGCTTGGATGATGTACAAACGCTGTCATCTAAAGTTTCCTGCAAATGCTGACATTCATGAACTCGCCAGCTATTGGCTTAACCTTTACGCAACTCAAAACGAGTCAATCGCTCAAATAAACAGCAACGAACTAACGTTGGAAAAATTTGCCCAGAACTATCGCACTTTTGTTTTACGTGAAAATAAAAATTTGGCCGCATGATGAGACTTGCGGTACTCATTAATGCTTCCAGATGCTTTTCATCACCCAAGATGCAGATTTTTATTGGCGCCTAACGCCAGACAAAAGCTTTTGTTCAGATTAGCTGCGTAATAGAATAGCCGCATTTGTACGATCTATTTGCAAGACTGTGCCATCAAAATGATTCGCAGAGCTAATAGAAATATCGCCGACATTTTTCGAGGTTTAGCAATGCACGTCCGATTTCCCTATAGCTTGCTCGCCAAGAGCTTGCTACTGAGTTTGCTTATTGTTTCTTATGCACATGCGGCTACTACTAAACCCGCAAACCAAAAACACTCCAAAGCACCTGCCAAACAATCCCAGGTTTCTGCTAAACAATCCCAAGCCCCTGTCAAACAACTTCCAGACGTTCCTGTCTCCAGCGCTCGCAAAGCGGAACGCCTTTATTATGTAGAAGCTCAAGCAGCCTTGGATAAAAAGCAATTTTCACGCTACCGCGAACTATTGCCGAAGTTAAAAAATTATCCGCTTGTCGCCTACTTGGAATACCAGGAATTAGGTGAGCGTTTAATGACCTTGCCGACGAAAGAGGTTGAACAATTTTTTAATCGTTATCCCGATGCCTATGTTTCCGAGCGTATGCGTCATCGTTGGTTGCGGGCATTGGCAATTAAAGAGTTATGGTCCGAATACCGCCGCTTTTACGACAGCAATCTCACCGATCCAGAATTAGCTTGTTTAAATTTGCGAGCTCGACTCGCTACCGGTGACAAAACTGCACTTAAAGAAGTGGAAGTGCTTTGGAATATTGAAAAGCAACAATCCACAGCTTGTGAACCTGTATTTAAAGAATGGAAAAATGCCGGTTATTTAACACCCGCGCTTTTGTGGAGCCGCCATCAAAAGGCAGTGAAGGCTGATGAAATTAGTCTTGCTGCAAGCCTTTTGCAAGAGATGTCACCAACCCAACAAGTACCTGCCCTGCTCTATGAAAATATTGCACAAAACCCACGTTTAATTTTGCAGCCTGAACACTTTAAAACCCAAACGCCAGAAACGCGCGTCAGCATAGCGCTCGGTTTGGAAAAGTATGCGCAAACAGACGCGCAAGAAGCAGCTTTATTATGGAAAATTTATTCCAACCGCAGTGATTTTACCGAAGACGAACGATTGAATATTAGTTACACCATAGCGCGTCAATTGTTGCGCCAGGATCACGGTAAAGAAGCCGAGCAAATGGTTGCTGCAATACCTAATCTAAGCCGCCCGGATTTAATGGAGGCATTGATTCGCGAAGCCCTGCTGCAACGGGATTGGGAAAAAGCTTACCGCTGGGTACTGCGTTTGCCGGCCGACAGCAAAAAAACCGAGCGCTGGACCTACTGGCAAGGTCGCATTATGGAAGAATTAAAAATTAAAGAACTGGAAGGAAAATCTTCAAAAGATTTTTACACCAATGTGGCGAATACTCGCAGCTTTTATGGGTTTTTAGCATCCGACAAATTGGGTATCGAATACAGTTTGCTCGACAAACCTTTGAATATTTCTAAAGAAGTTTTAAATAAAGTTGAAAACAATCCCGGAATTCAACGCGCGCGTGAATTCTATTTGACAGGAAATTTAGCCGCCGCTAACCGCGAGTGGACGTTTACGACTAACCGCTTGCCCACCACAGAAGAAATGGTAGCGGCCGGCCGTATTGCGGATCGCTGGGGTTGGTACCGTCAAGCAATTCAAACCATGCAAGATTCAGATTATTGGGATGAGCTATCTGTACGCTTCCCTATTCCTTTTCACGAACACGTTAAAGCGGCTTCGCAGCAAACTTCAATAGATCCACATTTTGTTTACGCTATTACTAAACAGGAAAGCGCATTCAATATAGATGCAAAATCGCCTGTAGGCGCAATGGGCCTGATGCAGTTAATGCCGACCACAGCAAAATCGACAGCGAAAAAAGCGGGCTTGATTTATCGCCCACAGGATTTGTTATTGGCTGAAAAAAATATCGCATTGGGGAGCCGCTATTTGGAACAGCTGCTCAATTCATTTTCCGGTAATCGAATTTTGGCTGCAGCTGCCTACAACGCTGGCCCATCACGAGTAAGACAATGGCTTAACAAAGATGACAACAAATTGCCGTACGATGTTTGGATTGAAACTATTCCCTACAAAGAAACCCGTTTGTACGTACAGAATGTTTTATCTTTTGCGGTGATTTACGCTTACCGTACAGGAAGCAAACAACCTTTTATCACGCCACAAGAAGCAACCAAAACTCTGTAATATATCAGCATAAAAAATGCCCCATCAGGGGCATTTTTTTATTGTGAACTAATCAATTGCCGCAATCGCTTTTGCACAACCTTGGCCAATTCATCTGGTTGGAATTTTGAGAGAAAATCATCACAGCCAACTTTTTCTACCATCGCCTTGTTAAAGCTACCACTCAAAGAAGTATGTAAGACTATGTATAAATTTTTGAGAACGGGATCTTTCCTCACTTCAGCCGTCAAACGATAACCATCCATCTCCGGCATTTCAGCGTCCGTTATCAACATGAAAATTTCATCTTCAATTTTACGGCCTTCACGTACCCATTGCTGAAGTTGTTGAAGAGCTTGCAGACCATCCTGAACATAGAGGACTTCGATTCCTAAGTTTTGCAAAGTTGCCTGAACTTGTTTAACGGCAGTAGGAGAATCATCTGCCATTAACACTTTGAGCTTACGCTTTCTCGCTTCCGTCGCTAAATCTGCATCCAGTACCTGCTCAGAAACTTGCGTGTTGTAGGGAATTATATCGGCGAGCACGCGTTCCACATCCAGGATTTCAACAAGCTGATCATCTAAACGGGTAATCGCGGTCAAAAAATGGCTACGGCCGGTGCCTTTGGGTGGAGGAAGAATTAACTCCCAATTCAAATTGATAATCCGATCAACAGCGCCGATTAAAAATGCCTGCACCGAGCGGTTATATTCCGCAACAATCAGGTTGGCATTCTCGGTGTCGGTGAGCGGCCCACTACCAATCGCGGCGCTGAGATCAATTACGGGTACGGTTTGGCCACGTAAATGGGCTACGCCTTTCACATGTGGGTGACTGTGTGGAACGGCGCGCAGCATGGGCAATTTAACGACTTCTTGCACCTTAAAAACATTGATGGCGAACAGCTGCCGCCCCCGCAAACGAAACATCAACAACTCGAGGCGATTTTCGCCCACAAGCCTGGTTCGCTGATCAATGGAATCCAATAACTTAGACATTCAATGGCCACAGGTTAACAAGTGAACAAATTTCAGGGTAATTCCACCCAATCCTTCCTGAGTATAGGCACGATTAACCACAGCCGCTAAAAATTTAACGGGTAAAAGGTGAGGACAATGTCGTATTAATTTGTATAGCAAACATATCCAGCTACACTTGGCTTATACCTTATTGGAGCCATTCCCGCTCGCCATGTCAGATTCTCTCCCATTACTAGCGCGCCAACCGATTTTCAATACTCAAATGAAAGTGGTTGCTTACGAACTTTTGTGCCGTTCCAGCCACGTCAACCAAGCCAATTTTAGTAATGGCGATGCAGCCAGCTCACAAGTTTTGCTCAATGCATTTACCGAGTTATCCATTACCAATGTGGTAGGGAAACATCTCGCTTTTATTAATTTCACACGCAACTTGCTGCAAACACCACCGCCCTTCGACCGCAAACAACTTGTCGTCGAAGTACTTGAAGGCCAGAAAGTAGATGCTGCCATGTTGCACGCACTTAAAGTCCTGCGCGAACACAATTACACCATTGCGCTTGATGATTTTATTCTTACGCCGGAAACCGAACACCTGATTCCCTACGCAGACATTATCAAGTTGGACGTCCTCCAATTATCTGCACAAGATGTAGTGTCGCATACCAAACGTCTAAAACCTTTTGGTATTAAATTGCTTGCAGAAAAAGTAGAAACTTATGAAATGCTCGAATTCTGCAAATCTGCAGGTTTCGATTTGTTCCAGGGATATTTTCTAGCACGCCCGCAAATTATTTCCGGACGCAAAATGTCCGACAACAAACAATCAGTGTTGCAGTTGCTATCTGCGTTGCAAGACCCCGATGTACCTGTCGAAAAAATAGAAAAAATGTTAGCGCGCGATACGGTACTGAGCTTTAAGTTATTGCGCCTGGTGAATTCCGCAGCATTTGGTTTAGCGCGAAAAGTAGATTCACTTAAACAAGCCATTATGTTGCTTGGCCTGAACAAAATTAAAAACTGGGTCAACATTCTCGCCATGTCGAACCTTGGCGATAAACCCCACGAGCTCAGTGTTTCTGCTTTAACGCGTGCGCGTATGTGCGAGTTAATTGCCAATCAATTTAGCGCAAAAACCAAAACTGACGGTTATTTTACTGTTGGACTATTATCTACCCTTGATGCATTTATGGATGCACCCATGACCACCCTGCTCGACAGCATTTCACTTAGCGCGCATATTAACGATGCTATTCTCAATCAGCTCGGCAGCGAAGGCAAAGTCTTGGAAATTACTACCTATTACGAAAAAGGTGAGTGGGAAAAAATTGATTGGGGTTATTTAGAGGGCCACAATATTAACGCTGAGCAACTCGCACAAATTTATGTGGATACTTTAGAGTGGGTAGATAAAACAATTAACGATTTGGGAATTGGCGAGAAAAAATAACACAAAGATTTAAACTGCAACAAGCCCTGCAAAAAACGCATCAACCTGTTCGGCTGTAAAAGGCCAGTTCAATTCATTCGAATAATTAGCTACTCGCAACACAGGAATTCGCGTTCCATATTGTTCGATAAGTTTGTCATCTTCAGCAATATCAATCTCACTTAAACGAAACTGATACTGCTGAAGCACAGGCCAAAGAATTGTTTTTGCTTGTTCGCACAGATGGCAGCCCACAGTGGAATACAAATAAACGTTTACTGCGGCCATTAGCGTTTAAAAATAAATGCCGCTATAACCACCGCAGCCAAGATTGCCAACACAATTAACCCCGCTTTGCCACCAACACCGCTCGACTCAGCAGGTTGCTCTTTTTTGGCAAAACTATGTTGTTTGGCGAATTTGTCATTCTGGGGATTGGACTTGGCTGGGGCAGGACGTGCAGCCGGTGTCGCGGGAATAGGAATAGAACGAACCGTGGTTTTGGCCATTTCATCCGCAGGCCCCATAACACCAAAGGTCAAAGCATCAAAACGCAGTTCATCGCCACGCTTCACGCGGGCTTCCATGACTTGTTTGCCATTCAAAAAAGTACCGTTCGCAGAGCCCAGGTCTTTGACAAATAAGGCGCCATCAATAATCTGCAACTGGGCGTGACGACGAGACAAGTGAGCCGCCGCCAAACTGATATCGCAATCCGCAGAACGACCAATCACAGTGGTGTCTTTCAACGGGAAAACACGATTTGCCAACGCAGTATGGTTGGCCTTAAGCGCCCAACCAGTGGTATGAACTGAACGCATTTGAGTGGCGTTAGATGTCTCAGCAGCACTTACTTTGGACTCACGCTTGGGATCTATTACGATCAACTCAATGGTTCCCAAGGTTATTTCATCATCAACTTTCAAGGTACAAGCGCCAATAACGTCAACAGTATTGACGCGAACTGGTTTAAGCGGCTGCAAGTTTTTCAGGGTCAGGGTTTCATGGGTTACATGAACTTCAAAATGCTTGTCTGCGACGTAAGGATCATCCACAACTAAATCATTGGTGGCTGAACGCCCTATAGTGATCATGGGTTCCACTAACCATACCGAATTATACTTATTATTTTTGTAACGAATTTTTAGCATAGTCAGAACAACCTAAAACAAAATTTGTAGGCTGGATAATGCTATAGGCGTTTCCCCTTTTCAAGCACCTACTTCAGGGTTTTTATTGAAGCATTGAGTAGAAACACTCTTTTCACCGCAGTTTTATAACTTTTTCCGTCATTTGTACTTATATCGAGGCAGTTTTACGGCAAAAACAGCTTAAAGCAGCCTCCACCCAATGAACTTTCATTGTTCAGACGAATAAAACCTTGTTGGGATTTGCTTTTGTGCATAAGCGCGACCCTATTTGCAAACATAAGCCCCAAGTGTGGCCGACCACCAGCGAAACTGCCTTTCGTTTCTGAAAATGTTGAGGCGTTCAACATATGCTCCGGGTAACCGGGCCCGTCGTCTTCAATTGTAATACAAACTCCTTCCGGTGTTTTTTCTGCAGAAAGTTTTAACTTGCTTTTGGAGTAGCGCGCACAATTCACTAAAATATTATTAATAACACCACCCACTAAATCACAATCAAAATAGCCCGTTAAAGCCTCATCACATTCCAACACTAAATCAATTGCACGCGTTTGCAATAACGCATAATTTCGTGCGACCTGTTCACTCAATACATCAGCCACTATGCATTCATCAATATGAGCGCGGACCTTATCGTGATCCAAGCGATAGAGTGAAAGCAACTGAATAAGCTCGCTATTAATACGTGCTGCCTCGTACTCCAACACAGCGTAAGATTTCGCATGCGCATCGTTTTGTGGAGGGTATTCATGCATCACGTCGGCCAAAGTATTTAGCAGCATGCCCAACGAATTCTTCATGTCGTGCACACTGGAAGCTAATACAAATGAAAAATCTAATTCCGGATCCTCTCGGCCCATAATCTTTTACCTTAATAACAAGCGCCTAATATTTTATGACTACAATTAATCTGCTGGTTTAGCAGAAGCAATTGCGCGCAGCATGTCTTCCAACTGACGGAAGCGTCGATATTGCGCATGTTTATCGGGAATAATTTTACGAATGTAATCCATGGTTTGTTGCATGTTGGTCAATAATTGGTTATTTCCAGGCTCTTGCTTCACTTGGCCCATGAGGGCTTGTACCAAGTTCAAACGCAGACCTATATGCTGTGGAAAATCTTGCAGCGCGCTGGTAAAGCAGTCCACAGCACGCGAAAAATCTTTTGCTTCATAATAGGAAATGCCATTTTTATTAATCTGCGCTACGAGTGCTTTGTTTTTTGCACTGCATGGCTCATCCAACAAACAATCTATTTTTTGAAGCTGATCTTCATCATCAGCGTATTCTTCCAAAAGCGCAGCAATAATTTTTTCGCTTTCTTCTTTTTTACCTAACTCACGCAGGGCCCTGACCAATTCAATGCGCAGCTCCAAGCTTACTGACTCCTCAGAGTTAATAATTTTTTGCGCACTTATCAGTGAATCTGCTGCCCGCCTTTCCTCGCCGGACGCGGAAAACAATTGCGACTCCAGCAAATAAGAACTGACCTTACTGCTATTATTTTTGCCAAAGCGAAGCGGAATTTCCGACACAACTTTTAATGCATCGCGCACAAAAGGTGAGGCTAAATTTTTGTCGAGCTTTGCAAGTTGAATTCCGGCATGGGCAAAGCTTTCGTGGAATTTAACATCATCGTGACAAGAATTTTCACCCAACTTGACCGCCTTACGATAGGCATTTGCTGCGGTCAACAAATCATTGTTTTTAAATCCAACATCACCTAATACCTGCTGACGCAAAATAGAAAGTGGTGAAATATCGACTGCTTGCTGCAAGATTTTTTGTTGCCCTTGATAATCAGCACGCTCCGCTAAAATATCGGCAAGCAGATCATAGGCTTTCAAACATAGGGGATTAAATTGGATAATTTCTTCCAACCATTGTTGTGCGCTCAGGGTATCGCCCTGCAATTTTTTGGCTTGTGCCATACCCAGCATGGCCCAATCGAGTTGGCGGGCATCCAGAATATTTCTATAAAGATTTTCAGCCTTTTCGTATTCACCGAGATCCAGCAAAACGCGCCCCAATATTTTTTGGCAAGACCCCGCATAACGTGTGGCTGATTTAAGTTCGGCCTCACAAAGCTCAACTGCCACATCAAGCTGACGTTCTTTTAGAGCTTTATAGATAGGCGCCAGTGCTATGCGTTGCTTGAACAAACGCTCCAGACGCTGCCCTAAGGTTTGACCCGTAATAGGCTTGGTGAGATAAGCATCGGGCTCGTAATCATAGGCCGCCATGATGATGCTTTTGTTGGATTCGGCGGATACCAGCAGAAACAAACTATCGCTATTAAGATTGGGTTTATGACGCAAAACCTCCAGCACCTGCTGGCCGGTTTTCCCCTTCCCCAGATTCTGGTCGCACAATATGATGTCGTAAACTTTAGAGTTGCAGTAACGCAAAGCTTCGTTGCTTGAAGGCACTGAGTCCACCGAACCTACACCGAATTCTTGCAGCATCTTCGACAAGGTAATACGGAAACTTTCAAAGTCATCTACGATAAGCGCCTGCATCTTGGCGTACGGATTATCAGACATGCGCCCTACTCCTCCACACCAACGCTGCTGCACCTGAAAATTCCATGAGGACACCCGCCTGAGGCAAAAATAAGAATAACAGCTAGAGAATAGCCCAAGTTCAGCTATGTGCGATTATTTCGCGACTGGGAACGCTCACTGAAAAGTCACTTATACGGAAGAGGCAGACGCCAGGTCAGGTGCTAACGCCAGCCTGCGACGGGATTCAAAAATCGCGTTGCCGCCCAATTTCTTGGCATTGTGTTTGGCGTCGGCTAGTAAGAGCGCAACATGATGATGGGTGGTACATGAGGTCGGATCGGGGAATACGCAGCCAATCGCAAGCGTCAGGGCACCAAAACGCTGACGGTTGCCATCGCGATCATGGCTCCAGTAATCTTTGTGCGCTTGTGGTAAAAGAGTTTGATAAGCGAGCGTAAAATCGGCGAACACAGCTTCACATTTTTTTCGCCAATCCTGACTACGAAAAATCACGATAAAATCATCTCCGCCAACATGACCGATAAAATCCCTATCAGGCTCAATATATCCACATAATATTTTACTCAGTCGTAAAATAATTTCGTCACCAAAGCTGTAGCCAAAAGCGTCGTTAAATGGTTTGAAATGATTGATATCCACATATGCCACTACAAAAGATTCACGCTTGTGCAGCAAATGATCTATCCATTCATATAAAGGCACGTTACCCGGTAATTGAGTGAGTGGATTACTGTGTTTTGCCGCGCGCAATTTTTCTTCCGTAATACAGCGCAACAAGTGGCGAATTTTTCCCACACCCGCGTACTTGCCTGCGGTACTCACGATAAAATCTACACTTAAATTTTGATGCGGATCTTCTGTAATTAATTGCCCTACCTTTTTGAGTTCGCAGCTGGAATCAACAATTAATGACATAGGACTGATAAATTCAGCGATAGATTTTTTTGAATAGAGATCGTGTGCAAAAGGTTGGGAAAAAATATTCAGCAGTTCCGCACGGCTCACCATTCCCAGCGGCTTCTCGCCATCAACAACGGGAATACACGACAATCGGACATCTGCACGAAACATTCGAACGACAACTTCTGCATTCAGGCTGGGCGATATCACGTCTACCTTTACCATTATTTTATCAACGGTATGGCGGAAAAAATCCTGATGGGGAAAATGTTGTTGACGCGAAGCTAGATTAATATGAGCCGGAAATTCATCTATAGGCACAGGCGCAGGTCGCGCAAGAAAAAAGCCCTGGACATTTTCAATGCCCATGGCAATTAAGGTATTTAGCTCTGCTTCGGTTTCGATGCCTTCTGCAATAACTTTGTTGCCCATGCGATTAGCAATATCGAGCATAGCGCGAACAAATTCCCTTTTAACCGGATCTTTATCAATGCCGCTGATAAAATGCCGATCAATTTTTACGTAGTCGGGACAAAGCTCGCTCCACACACGCAGCCCTGCGTAACCCGCGCCCAAATCGTCAAGCGCAATTGCAAATCCCTGCCGCTGAAAATGTTCAGAAGCTGCACGCAATAAATCAAACTGGTCGAGCGGTTGGCTTTCCGTTAACTCAAATACAACTCGCTCGGGACTTAAGCCAACACGCTGCAAAATTTCTCGAGTAACCCCATCGCGATATTGGCTATCGGTAAAACTTAATGGAGTCATGTTCAAAAACAATTTTCCACTTAAATTTAAGGCTACAAATTTTTCACAGGAAGCAGCGCGACATGCGAACTCCAAAGACGCCAACTGTTTGGTTCGGCGCGCAACAGAAAAAAGCTGATCAGGTGTGTGCAATGGGCTATTTTCGGGGCCGCGAATCAGGGCTTCATAGCCAAGAATACGGCGGCTATCCAGCGCAATGATTGGCTGAAATACGGGGATTAACAAACGGAGCTCTATAATTCGCTGCAATTCCGCTTGCATTTGTGACTCCGAGTAAACACTTGCCGTTTGAGAGATGCTAAGGGGGAGACTTTTCATGTCGGCTATAGTCGGCCGCAATTATGACAATGCTATGACAAGCCGCTAAAATGCCCACCCTTTTCGCTAAATTTGTGACACTTCTGCGCTGCAGGTACAATACGCAACCACTTTTATGATTATTTGAACATGCCCAACCACGATAACCTCTACGCCAATCCTCTACCGCAGGTTAACGCCTTCGCGTTTGATGAAGGTGTGGTCAATGTATTTCCCGACATGATCAAACGCTCAGTCCCGGGCTATGCCACTATCATTAATATGATTGGTAATCTGGCAGAGCGTTATGCTCAAGCCGACAGCTTTTGTTATGACTTGGGATGCTCACTGGGTGCAGCCACCTTGGCCATGCGCCATCGAATTCAAGCCGCGAATTGCAGCATAATTGGTGTAGATAATTCTGCTGCGATGATATCGCGTTGTGAACAAGTTATTGCAGCCGATAGCGCGGAAATAGATGTGGAATTGCATTGCGCAGATTTGTGCGAATTCCCGATTAACAATGCGTCAGTTACCGTATTGAACTTTACTTTGCAGTTTATTGCCTTGGAAAAACGCGCCGCGATTTTGCGCAAAATCTACGAGGGATTAAAACCTAATGGTGTTTTAATCCTGTCGGAAAAGCTCGCCTTTGACGATGAACAGCATCAAGCTCTCATGATTGAACTGCACCACAACTTCAAGCGCGCTAACGGTTACAGTGATTTAGAAATTGCGCAAAAGCGCAGCGCTATTGAAAATGTTCTTATTCCAGAAACCCTCGCCACTCACCGTCAGCGCCTTAAAGATGCAGGTTTTGCCAGCGTAGATGTTTGGTTTCAATGTTTTAATTTTGCCTCGATAATCGCCATCAAATGATTGAATACTCCACCTTACTCGCATACTTGCCTGAAAGCCCTCTCGCACCTTGGTCCGCTGATTTACCACAGCAAATTGCTGATGGCCTGTGTGAAAAACGTTACGGCGATTTGCCGGATTGGAAACAAGCACTTGCACGCCTACCCAAAATTACCAGCAGCCAAAATAATTTTAGCGATAAAGTTGAGATAGGCGCGCCCACAGATTGCGATGCGGCAACCCGCGCAGAATTACAACAAACGTTGGAAGCACTTATTCCCTGGCGCAAAGGCCCCTATTGGTTGCACGGTATTCATCTCGACACAGAGTGGCGCTCAGATTGGAAATGGGATCGCGTCACTCCCCATTTGGCCCCACTCAAAAATAGATTAATTTTGGATGTTGGGTGCGGCAACGGCTACCACTGCTGGCGCATGCTGGGTGAAGGAGCGCACCGCGTAATTGGAATAGATCCATCGCCACGCTTTGTAGTCCAATTCCATATGATTAAACAACTTGCAGACAAGGATTATCCAATTGATGTTTTGCCGGTAGGAATAGAAGATCTACCGCCTAAACTGCAAGCGTTTGATACGGTTTTTTCCATGGGTGTTTTCTATCATCGCAAATCACCTATGGATCATTTGCGCGAACTTAAGGAAGCACTGCGCCCCGGCGGGCAGCTGGTGCTGGAAACCTTGGTAATTGAAGGCGGCTTGGGCGATGTTCTGGTACCCGAAGGGCGTTATGCGAAGATGAATAACGTATGGTTTTTACCGAGCTGCGAAACCATGCTGAGCTGGTTACGCAAAATGGGTTTTAATAACGCGAGAGTTGTCGACGTTTGCACAACGTCAGTTGAAGAACAACGCTCAACTCATTGGATGAAATTTCATTCACTCCCTGAATTTCTAGATCCTCAAAACCCTTCGCTAACTGCTGAAGGACATCCGGCGCCTATTCGTGCCGTTTTTGTAGCAGAAGCTTAAATCGACTACCTAACTCTTAACAACAAGCCTTGGCATTGGCCTTGGTAAGCTGCATTTTCAAGTTGCTTTAACTCTTTGTCTGTCAGCTTTCCAGGGCTTGCGATTACCGTGTGGCTATTACCAGCCGCCAGGGCTTCCCACGTAATCCACAACCGACTCGCTTCATCACTACAGTGAATTAAACGCACAAAACGCGTATCAACACCGAAAGATTCCAGAAACTCCCGCGATAAATGTTGCGGCGCAATCCAAGTGACCCAACGATCAACACAACTCTGCGTTAAAAACGCAATCATGGGCATCAGTAACGCAGCTTGTTCAGGTGATGCGTTGGCAATAATCAGTTCAGTAATACCGCAGCTGGTTGCTGCAGGCTGACTAGCTTGACGAATATTATTCACGACGAATCACTCCTACACTTAAACCTTCGATAGTAAATTCCTGATCAGTCAAATCCACCTGGATAACATCAAAATCTGGATTTTCTGGCCACAGCTCCACTTGGGAACGGTTGCCAATTCGCTTGTAGCGTTTCACAGTCACTTCTTCGCCTATACGCGCTACCACAATTTGGCCGCTACGAACCTGGTCGGTACGATGAACTGCCAACAAATCTCCATCCAGGATGCCAGCGTCCTTCATACTCATGCCATTAACGCGCAGAAGATAATCCGCAGAAGGTGAAAAGAAGTTGGGGGGAATGTTGCAGTAATCTTCAATATGTTCTTGCGCAAGAATGGGATTACCCGCAGCAACACGGCCTACAATAGGAACGCCTTCATCAACCGTCTCTGGCAGGCGAATACCGCGTGATGCACCTGGAACGATTTCAATAGCGCCTTTTTTAGCGAGGGCTTTGATATGCTCTTCGGCAGCATTAGGGGATTTATAACCAAGAATACGTGCGATTTCTGCACGGGTGGGCGGATAGCCGGTTTCTTCGGCATAATCCTTGATGAGCTGTAAAACCTGTTCCTGACGCGCCGTGAGATTGTACATAACCACCCCTGTTGATCTGTTTGTTTATACAGTAATTGGGATTATATACAGTATTTTATACAGTGCAACAAGTTTTTTTAACGAAAATTAATCAGCATTGGCGGGGTTGCTGGAGATCGACGCTGGTCTGATTACAAAATAGAGAATCACGATTACCACCAGAATAGCGCCTGCAACTTTGATTTCCTCGATCTTGGCGTAAGACAACATCAAGGCACAGACGACGGTACCAAGCACAGGGACTACCGCTGGAATTTCAAATCGACCTTTAGGCTCCCCCTTGCGATACTTCAGTACCACTAGTGCCAAATTAACCATCATGAAACATATCAATAGCAGCACACTGGTAGCGCGCGCCAGCGACGCAATATTACCGGTCAGCGCAAGCACTAACATAAAACCAAGCACTGCGAGCGACGAAACATAAGGCGTGCGGCGGCGGCTTACCTTGCCAAGCACCTTAGGCATCAACCCCTGATTCGCCATCCCATAGATAAGCCGCGAACCCATAATGAAATTGAGCAGCGCAGTATTAGCTACCGCAAACATCGCAATGAAAGCAAAAGCAATAGGAGGAAACCAGGGTGCAGCCCGTTTGACCACATCTACCAAGGGGGCTGAGGACGTTGCAAGTTCAGCTGCCGGAATCACTGAAACCGCAACAAGCGAAATGGTTACATAAATAGTCGACGCAATAAGCACCGCCAGCAAAATCCCCTTGGGCATGGTTGATTCGGGATTTTTAACTTCTTCGCTGACGTTGATAATATCTTCAAATCCGACAAACGAATAAAACGTGAGCACCGCCCCCGACAGAATCAACGAAAAACTCAGATCACCCGCAGGATTCGCCACGGTTACTGTGCTGGTGTAATCGACCGAACCAATAAATTTTGCACCCACGGAGATGACTAGCAAAAGCCCGCCAAGCTCTATGCCGGTACACAACATATTCATCCACATAGATTCGCGAATGCCACGAATCACCACTCCCGCCAAAACCAAACAAAAGGTAACCACTACCAAGTCCACAGGTACTGCAGATACCAGCGTCGTAAAATATCCAGCAAAGGCGCGGCTACCCGCAGCCATTGAGGTTACGCCCGATGAAAGCGCGGCAAGACCTATGACATAAGCCAAAAAATTGCTTTTAAACGCGTGATGAGTAAAAAAAGATGCACCACCTGCGCGCGGATAGCGTGAACCAAGGGATGCATAGGAAAGCCCGGTCAAGCCAGCCGCCACCATACTGGCGAGGAATGCCATCCAAATGCCGTTCCCCATTTCACCGGCAGCTTTACCTATAAGCGCATATATACCGGCACCAAGAATATCGCCCACACCGTAGATAACCAGCGCAAATAATCCAATGTGACGATGTAAGGCTTGAGGAGTCATGGCGTGAGCTCAAAAGACATGCAGTGTGATATTAAATAAATACCAGAGCTAATCATCAACTTCGTGAAGAGGAGTCTCAAGACCAAATTCAGTGTGAAGTTGTGCGCACCAGCGATTTAAACGAGCAGCAGTCAGATGTTCCTGATGATCTTCATCAAGCGCCAAGCCAACGAATTTTCCCGCGCCTGGAATCTCTGCCTTGGAGGCCGAAAACTCGTAACCCTCTATAGACCAATGCCCAACAATATTAGGGGCGGATTGAATGACCACATCGTGCAGCATACCCATAGCATCCAGAAAGTAGTCGCTGTAGCCGAATTGATCACCCAAACCAAAAAAGGCCACTGTTTTACCGGAGAAATCTATTTCGCTGACATCAATCCAAAAATCTTCCCAATCGGATTGGATCTGGCCAAAATCCCACGTGGGTATCCCCAGAATGATCTTGTCGTAATGGGTAAAGTCCAGCTGCGTTGCGTCTGCTATATCATGTACATCGACAACATCTTTACCAAAACGTTTTTGAATTCGATAGGCGATGCGTTCGCTATTACCTTCATCACTGCCAAAAAAAAGCCCCAGGCTAGCCACACGCACCTCAAGTTGAATTGATAAGAAACGCAATTTTCCCAACAATGGCTTTTATACGCAAGCAATCTTGTGTATACATGCGCCACCCCATAAGGGACATAAAATTTCTTAAATATTTTGCTTAAATAAATTTCATTCTTTAATTTGTTAAGAAGCGTTAAACAGCTACAATTTCAATGACACTCTAAAGTGGCTACTGCACACTTGCGGCATAACTTCTTCTAATAGTGATGATAATCCATGAATAAACTCTTACTCATCGATGACGACAAAGAACTTAGTCAACTACTCAGCGAATACCTCACCACTGAAGGCTTCGAAGTAATCGCCGCTTATGATGGTGAAGCAGGCGTCCAACTTGCAACTCAAGACCAGTATGCCGCTATTGTATTGGACGTCATGTTACCGATTCACAATGGTTTTGAAGTATTAAAAATTTTGCGTAAAACCCATCAAACACCAGTGCTTATGTTAACCGCAAAAGGCGATACGGTTGATCGAGTTATTGGCCTTGAAATAGGCGCAGATGATTACCTACCTAAACCCTGTGATCCACGCGAATTGGTAGCGCGCATACGCGCGATTTTGCGCCGTTCACATAGCAATGAACCAAGCCCGACAAAACTTGAAAAAATCAGTTCTGGGCCACTCGTATTGCATTTGGGTAGCCGCCACGTGACCTGGAATAACAGTGAAATTGTACTCACCGGTACGGAATTTAGTGTGTTGGAAATTTTGGTGCGCCAAGCCGGCCAAGTCATAAGCAAAGATGATATGACAGAACAAGCACTTAACCGCAAGCTCACACCTTATGATCGTAGTATCGACGTTCATGTCAGCAACATACGTAAAAAATTAACGGCTGCAGGTGCAAACAAAGAATTAATTATTAACGTACGCGGCGCAGGCTACATGCTTACTTTGCACGAAGATAAATAATTTTCTATGACGCGGTTATACCTCAAAATATTTTTAACATTTTGGCTGATAACCGCCACCATCATCGTGGGTACCAATGTGGTAGTGCATTGGTTTGATATGACTCCCGATGGCAATTTGCAAAACGCCCACTTAAATCATGATGAAGAGCCCGCCAAACGTTTGTTATTCCAAATGGCCGGCAGCATTATCAATCGCAACGCTGCAGATATTCGTAAAGACATACGCGCCCTGCCCGCCTGGTCTTCGCCATTTATTTTCGCACTCGACAATAACAATCAAGACGTTTTAAATCGCCTGCTCCCACCCGGCGTACTCATGATGGCTGAGCAACTTAATGCCAAGCATCCTTACGAAAAAATTCAGGACAGGAACCGCAAACTTTTTGGCCGCTACATCACTTTGAATGATGGCGATGTTATTAAATTGGTTACCATTTCTGACGGGCTTGATGAAGGCCCTGATCGCGATATTATTTGGGAACTTTTCATTAATAATATTTGGCCGCTATTACTCGTTTCAATTCTCGTAAGCGGTAGCGCGTGTTTTCTGCTTGCACGTCATTTCACCTCAAGCATTAAAAGCTTACAGGAGACCATTCAAAAAGTGTCTCATGGCGACTTGAGCGCACGCGTAAGTAAACATTTCAGCGGAAGAAAAGACGAAATTGCCGCTCTCGGCCGAGACTTTGACCACATGACTGCGCGCCTGGAAAAGGCCATGCTTGAACAAAAACGTTTAATTAAAGATGTGTCGCACGAATTGCGTACCCCACTCGCTCGCTTGCAATTCGCGCTTGCACTTGCACAACAGCGCAGCCAGGGAATTGTGGATAACGAACTTGAACGCATTAAGCAGGCAGCTGACTACTTGGGAAATATTATTACCGAGATTCTCTCTCTGCCTGTGCACGACCAACAAGGCTGGCAATTGGATGACACCCTGGATTTAGTTTCACTTTTGCAAAGTATTATCAGCGACTATGAGCAAATGGCGGATGAGAAATCTATCAGCATCCATTTCAATAGCCATTGTGATGAAGCGTTGGTGGCAACTTACGGAAACATGCTGGTTGGAGTGTTCGAAAACATTTTGCGTAATGCAATTCACTACACACCAATCGCAGGAAACATAAACGTTGGTTTATTGCATAAAACGGATGAGAATATTTTTTCTATTGAAATTGCAGACTCAGGCACAGGTGTTCCTGAGGAATTGCTAAATGATATCTTCCAACCGTTCTTTCGCACTGATTCCGCGCGCGACAGGGAAAGTGGTGGTCACGGCTTAGGGCTGGCAATTGCCCATAGAAGCGTTACGCTTCACTATGGAAAAATTTGGGCGGAAAATAAACCGGAGGGTGGATTAAAAATTACGGTAGAAATTCCTGCACTCGCTGAAGAAGACGATGATTAACAAGCGAATTTATTCGCTTGTATTTGTTAACTCGTAAATCCCCGGCGCATTGCGCCAACCCCCTTCGTAATCCATTCCATAACCAAATACATAAGCATCTGGCACCAATAGAGCTACGTAATCAGCCGAAATAGCAGGAGAAAAATTTGCGATTTGCTTTTGGCAAAGCACGGCAATTTTAACGTCTTTAGCTCCTAGCTCGTAACATTTATCTGCAATTGCTTTGAGCGTGATACCGCGATCCAAAATATCATCAATCAATAACACCCTGCGATCTTTTAATCCCACATGAGGTTCGTGCAACCACATCAGCTCACGGGTGCCGAGATTTTCCTGGTAACGAGTCGCGTGTACATAATCAACTTCAAGATAAAAAGAAAGTCGCGGCACCACATAACCCATCATGGGTAGCGCACCGCGCATAACACCAAGCACTACCGGACTTTCATTAGCGAAATCATTCGTTAATTGCTGGACAACAACATCTAATGCTTGTTCGACTTCCTGCAAATTAAACAAGCATTTCGCGTTTTCATTTACTTGCTCAAGACTGCTAAAAAATTTCATTAGAGACTCACTGCGCGCTTGGCCAAATATGCCGCATAGTCAGGCACAGTTCTTGGTGACGGCGAATTAAATAATGGCGACGCGATTAAAAAATCTGCCGAAATATGATTACACGCAATAGGAATGTTCCATACTGCGGCAATGCGTAACAGTGCCTTAACATCAGGATCATGGGGCATAGGTTCAAATGGATCCCAAAAGAAAATGAGAACATCCACTTCACCTTGGGTAATTAACGCACCAACTTGTTGGTCGCCACCCAAAGGGCCGCTAATTAATTTTTTTATGGGTAAGCCGGTGTCTTGCTCAATAATCATGCCGGTAGTGCCAGTCGCATAAAGATTATGATTTAGCAATTCGGCTTTATGCTCTTTACACCAGGCAACCATATCTTGCTTTTTATTATCGTGTGCAATGAGCGCAATATTTTTTTTTGCACCAAGCGTTACTTGTTTAAATTCCATTGTCATCACCAAAGGTAAAATGCAAAAACAAAAAAGGCCTTGGCTAGAGTATAGCCAAGGCCTTTGATTATTGACAGGTTTAAGCTTAGTTGCTTAGTTCCAGCAACAACTTGTTTAAACGTTGCACATAAGCCGCAGGGTCTTGTAGCTGTGCACCTTCAGCAAGATTTGCCTGATCAAAAAGGATGTGCGCCAAATCACCAAATCGTGTTTCGTTGCCTTCCTGCTCCAATTTTTTAACCAATGGATGCTCAGGATTCAATTCAAAGATTGGTTTTGAATCTGGCAACTTCTGTCCAGCTTGCTCAAGAATACGACGCATTTGTGCGCCCATATCATGTTCAGCCACTACCACGCATGCAGGTGAATCTGTTAGACGATCAGTAATGCGCACTTCTGCAACTTCTTCAGTCAAAGCCGCTTTTACACGCTCTAACAGAGGTTTTAATTGCTCAGCGACTTTTTCTTTAGCTTGCTTCTCTTCTTCAGTATCAAGCTTACCTAAATCCAACTCACCCTTACCTACGTCTTGCAAAGACTTGCCGTCAAACTCAGACAAATGGCTCATTAACCACTCATCTACACGATCGGTTAACAACAATACTTCAATGCCTTTTTTACGGAACACTTCCAAGTGAGGGCTGTTTTTTGCAGTGTTGAAATTTTCAGCCGCAATGTAGTAAATCTTTTCCTGCCCTTCTTTCATTCGCGCAACATAGTCTTCCAGTGATTGGCTTTGTTCAGCGTCACCAGTATGAGTCGTTGCGAAGCGTAATAGCTTGGCAATTTTTTCACGATTAGCAAAATCTTCTGCTGGGCCTTCTTTCAACACCTGACCAAATTCTTTCCAAAATTTGGTGTAATTTTCTGGTTCACCACTGGCCATTTTCGACAACATATCCAACACTCGCTTGGTCAAAGCACCACGCATAGTGTCGATATTGGGATCTTTCTGCAAAATTTCACGCGATACGTTCAACGACAAATCGTTTGAATCCACCACGCCTTTAATAAAGCGCAAATAGAGCGGCAGGAATTGTTCAGCATCGTCCATAATGAAAGTGCGTTGTACATATAACTTCACACCACGGGATGCATCGCGGTTGTACAAATCGAATGGAGCGCGAGCAGGAACATAAAGCAAACTGGTGTAATCCAAATTACCTTCAACGCGGTTATGGCTCCAGGTTAATGGTTCAGCATAGTCATGACTTACGTGCTTATAGAATTCTTTGTACTCTTCGTCTGTTACATCACTGCGTGAGCGAGTCCAGAGTGCTGTTGCAGTATTGATAACTTCATCTTCAGAAGCTTCAGTTGCATCGCCATCAACAGCGACAGGTTTTTGCATCACAACAGGAATGGCAATATGATCTGAATATTTTTTGATGATGGTGCGCAAACGCCAATTATCGGCAAACTCCAAAGCATCTTCTTTCAGATGCAATTCAACAGTCATACCACGTTGCGTTTTTTCAACTGTTTCTACACTGAATTCCGCATCACCTGAACATTCCCAACGCACAGCTTCGTTAACCGGGGCACCCGCGCGACGAGTAGTTACAACGACTTTATCGGCAACAATAAAGGCAGAATAAAAACCTACACCAAATTGACCAATCAGTTGGGCATCTTTCTTCTGATCGCCACTCAACTTTTGCATAAAGTTAGCAGTACCTGACTTGGCAATGGTGCCCAGGTTTTCAATCACTTCATCGCGAGACATACCAATGCCGTTATCGCTGATAGTGATTGTCTTGGCATCTTTATCAAAACTCACACGGATTTTTAACTCGGTATCACCTTCGTACAAATCACCGTTAGACACAGCCTCAAAACGCAATTTATCTGCTGCATCCGACGCATTTGATACCAACTCCCGCAAAAATATTTCGCGGTTGGAATACAGCGAGTGAATCATCAAATGCAATAATTGTTTGGCTTCTGTTTGAAAGCCGCGCGTTTCTTTACGAGCATCTACAGTCATGGTGGAACCCCTAATAAAATGCAAAATAACGATAAACGGCCTTTGGCTAGCCAGCCAAAAACCTATGAACACAAAATGGGGCGAAACGAAGCGAAATCAAGGGGAACGGCATAAAAATATGCGTTTAGCTCAAACTTTAGCCATGGCAATAACAAAAAAGCCCGCAATAAGCGGGCTTTTGAAAAACTGTCACGTTAAATAGTGGTAGGACTAAGCAGACTCGAACTGCTGACCCCCACCATGTCAAGGTGGTGCTCTAACCAACTGAGCTATAGTCCTATACGTGCGGCGCGCACTTTACCAGTTGCATCTATGCCAATCAAGCAGGGATAATCAATTTCATAAGAATCACCCTGGATGAGGATATTGGGCCGCATGAGAATTGCCGTTACAGGCGCTAATGGTTTTGTTGGACAAGCCCTTTGCCCTTTCTTACAAAATCGCTTGCAAGCCGACCTTGTCAGCCTGACGCGCAACCCCTCCACATCTGCCAATAAACAGCTGGCGCTTTCTGCAACTGACGAAGAGTTAATTGCAGGCCTTGAGGGCGTGGATTGCCTGATTCATTTGGCGGCTCGTGCGCACACTCGCAATTCAACTCCTGATGATTTTGAGCGCGATAATCTTGCCTTGACCAATCGCGTTGCTGACTTATGTGTTGCAGCAAAAATTCCCCGTTTGATTTATCTCAGCAGTATAAAAGTGAACGGTAACTCCACCAACGGGCGGCCACCTTTTTCAGCAGATGAAACTCCGCAACCGGAAGATATTTACGGCCAATCCAAGCTTGCCAGCGAAATAGCGGTAAAAGAGCGCCTCATAAACTCGCAAACATATTGGGTAATTATTCGACCGCCGCTAGTGTATGGCGACAAGAATAAAGGCAACTTACATTCGCTTGAAACATTAATAGATAAACGCTTCCCGTTGCCCTTTGACAAGATCCACAACCAGCGTGATTTAGTATCTATCGAAAATTTATGCGAATTGATTGCGCTTTGTGCAACACACCCACAAGCTATCCATGAGATTTTTTTGGTCAGCGATGGAGTTGCGCGTAGCACAAAAGAAATTATTCAGTTACTTGCTGACCGTAAACATCAATCACCATATTTTTTTAATGTTCCAGATTGGGTTTTTACACTTATAAAAAAATTTTCACCTCAAGCAATCGAGCGATTAACAGGAAATTTGCAAGTGAACATCGCTAAAACCAAATCACTTTTGGGATGGAGCCCGCGCAACTAATGGGCTTAATTATCGCTTTATTTTTTATTCTATGCATTGCAGGGTATTTTATAACCAGGGCATTAATCTCATACGCTCATAAAAAGCAGTTGCTTGATGTAGCCAATCATCGCAGCTCCCATACACAAGCTACACCGCGAATCGGTGGTTTGAGCTTTGTTGTTCTCATAAGTTTGTTAGTTTTTACTTATGCATTGTTGAATAATAAAATAAGCACAAATATTTTACTTTTTATTCTTCTACCAATCGTATTGGTCGCTTTAACCGGCTTAGTGGATGACCTTAAAGGTCTTAGTCAAGCTGCGCGATTCATAATATATTTTTTCTGCTCGGTAGTTGCGCTGGGCAATTTACAATCGTTCTTTTCTCAAGCTTCCTGGCTCATTGTGCTCGAAGGCCTATTGTTGAGCTTAAGCCTATCCTGGCTGATCAACTTATTTAATTTTATGGACGGCATAGATGGAATTGCCGCCAGCGAAAGCATTTTTGTCCTTGCTGCCCTCGCCTTCTTTTCCTATCAGGGAGGTGAAATTAACCTGAGCTATTTCCTGCTCTTATGCACAGCACCTGTGATAGGTTTCCTCGCACTTAATTGGCAGCCTGCAAAAATTTTTATGGGCGATATTGGCAGCACTTTTTTAGGATGCTTAATTGGCTGCTTATGTCTCTATGCCATCAACACAAAGCTCATAAGTATTTGTTCAGTAATTATTTTACTGGGATGTTTCATCGTCGATGCCAGCTGGACTTTGGCTTATCGTATATTAAGCGGGCAAAAGTGGTATTTGGCGCATCGCAGTCACCATTATCAAATCCTGTCACGCAAACTTGGTTCTCATCAAAAGGTGAGCTTGCGTTATTCTTTGGTAAATCTGGTCTGGTTACTTCCATTAGCACTAACCGCGTTCCACTATAAGGAATACGCATTACTCATTACTACAATTTCCCTGTTACCTTTGATATGGCGGTGCTTTATAATCGGCGCAGGTAAATCCGAACAAAATTGAGTTGCCCACCGAACTCACAACAGGCCACGAGAAAAAGCCCTCATGAATAGCTTACTCGCCAAATTCCTGAATGCACCGCGCCCGATAAAACGCGCGATAAGTGTCGCTTACGATGTTGTAGCGATTTCGGTCGCCTTTTATTTGGCCTATGTGTTACGTCTCAGCCAATTGGAATTTCATTTTAGCTTACAGGAACTACTCTGCCTTGTAGCTACTATTGTAATTTCTATTGCGCTTTTTGTTCGCATGGGACTCTACCGCGCCATATTGCGCTACATTCCTCCACAAGCCATTGTGACAATATTAATTGGCATAGTCGCGTCCAGCTTCGCCATGATCGCTACCGGTTTCTATTTGCACGCGTTTTTACCGCGCTCTGTTCCTGTTATATATTCTTTTATCGCACTGTTTCTAATTGGTTTGCCGCGCCTAATGTTTCGTAGCCTTTTGCAATTTTTCACCCCAAAGGGTAATGCAAATGTCATTATTTACGGTGCAGGCGAATCTGGTCATTACCTGGCATCACAACTTAATAAAAGCGTGCAATATAAACCGGTTGCTTTTGTAGACGACAACGAAAAACTACATCAAAGTAATTTACGTGGCATTAAAGTTTATAGTCCCACTGAACTTCCTCATTTGGTTAAAAAATTTAACGCAAAGAAAATACTTCTCGCCTTGGATACTGCGAACCAACAGCAAACCATAAATATTGTCAGAGCCTTGGAAAAACTGCCGGTACAAATTCAGGCAATCCCGCCCTTAAACGATCTCATTAACGGCACAGCACATATTGAAGAATTCCGCTCAATTCAAATTGAAGAGTTGCTGGGGCGCGAACCTGTAGCACCGGCAGCTTCATTATTGGAAGTTAATATCACTAATAAAGTTGTTATGGTTACTGGTGCTGGCGGCTCCATTGGTTCCGAAATTTGTCGGCAGGTAATCGCCCTCAAGCCCGCAGCGATTGTTTTATTTGAGCGATGTGAATTTAATCTTTACCAAATTAACGATGAGCTTCTATCTTTAGGTGCTGACAACTCAATAAAAATCTATCCAATATTAGGGTCGATTAATAATGAAGCCCTGCTTGAAAATATAATGAAGTCCTTTCACGTAGAAACACTTTATCACGCAGCAGCTTATAAGCACGTGCCTTTGGTTGAATACAATATCCTGGAAGGCACCAACAACAATTTATTTGGCACTCTTAAAACAGCAAAGGCTGCTATAGCTGCGAAAGTAGAACACTTTGTATTGATATCTTCGGATAAAGCGGTGCGCCCCACTAATGTAATGGGTGCAACTAAACGTCTTGCAGAATTGGTATTGCAAGCACTTGCAACCCAAAATCATTCAACCATATTTAGCATGGTGCGCTTTGGCAATGTGCTCGACTCTTCCGGCAGCGTAGTACCAAAATTCCGCGAGCAAATTAAACGCGGCGGCCCTATCACGGTGACGCATCCTGAAATTACTCGCTACTTTATGACCATGAGTGAGGCGGCACAACTCGTTATCCAAGCTGGCGCTATGGCACAAGGCGGCGATGTATTTGTATTGGAAATGGGAGAACCGGTTAAGATTGTTAACCTCGCAACCGAAATGGCATTCTTATCGGGATATAGTATTAAGTCCGAAGCCAATCCCGACGGCGATATAGAAATTAAATTTACCGGATTAAGACCCGGAGAAAAGCTTTATGAAGAATTATTAGTGGGTGAAAACTGCGAAGGAACAGAACACGCACGAATTCTACGTGCCAATGAAAAATCAATCCCACTACCTGAACTGGAAACTTACTTAGGTGTTTTACAAAGTCATATTGAAAAATTTAACCATAACGCATTATTCAATGCGCTAAAACAACCCTTTGTTGAATTTAATGCTGCGGATAATACGGAAGATTTATTGCATTACGTTCGCACTAACAATGTCGTTCAACTTAAAACCAATAAGCATCACAAGTAATGGTAAACACTAAGCCAACTGAACCCAGCACTTTAAGTATTAGTTGCGTTGTTTACGATACTGATTACGATATTCTTGCGACTACAATTGAATCTTTAAATATCGCATTAGAAATTGCCAAGCAATACGGTAGCCTGAAAGATTACAAATTCTCCCTTATCAACAATCAATCTTTTATACCGGATTTTTTCAAGCACGCAGTTGAACTCGCAAAACTCAAATTAAAAGATGTCGAGATTATTAGTGGCCATGGAAATATTGGATACGGCAGAGCCAATAATTTAACCATTCATAAGACCGATTCCAACTTTCATTTAATTTTAAACCCTGATGTCAAATTAGATTCTTTAGCAATTCATGAAGGACTCAATTTTTTAAAGAATAACGAAGACGTGGGTTTAGTCGCGCCTAACGCATTAAATGAAAATGGTGTGCCAGAGTACCTTTGCAAACGTATGCCTAGCCCCTTAGTTATCTTCCTTCGCGGGATAAATAATAAGCTGCTGAACCGAATTTTTAAGCGAAGCCTGGATTGGTATACTTATAAAGATAAGCTACCTGCGGACAAACCTTTGTCTATAGAGCTTGCCAGCGGTTGTTTTATGCTATGCAGAACTGAAACATTGAAAAAAATAGGTGGATTTTCACCTGAATATTTTCTCTATTTTGAAGACTTCGATTTATCGAGAAGAATTGCGAAGAAAGTTTTTCTGCCATCCATGCAGATCACTCACCTTGGGGGAAAAGCAGCAACAAAGGGTTGGAAACATATTAAATTGTTTCTCAGGTCTTATTTTATTTTTTTAAAAGGATAGCTGATTAGTTTCAGGCAAGGTCGATAAAACTGAGTTTACCGTCAAACAACCGCCTAAAATTAATTTGCCTGGATACTTTCATTAACCCGATCACGCATTTCTTTACCGGGTTTAAAATGAGGGACGTATTTACCCTCAAGAGTCACCGACTCTCCGGTCTTGGGATTGCGTCCAGTACGCGGAGCACGATAATGCAAGGAGAAGCTCCCGAATCCGCGTATTTCGATACGCTCACCTGTCGCCAGAATATCTGACATATAATCGAGCAGAAGCTTAACCGCAAGCTCCACATCTTTTACAGGCAATTGGTTTTGTTTTTCGGAAATGTATTCAATAAGTTCAGATTTTGTCATGACCTACACTCATACTCTGGGCTAGATAGTGGCAAGCAAAATTTGCTGCAATCCTTTTCCAATTAAATTGAAAAACAGTAGAACTCAAGATGCAGTGTTTAAAACGCTATAAACTCTTTATTCAATAAACTTCACGTTCAAACTTAATAAGTACAGAGTTTACACGGGTTTAAAAACTGAGCAGTGAAAACAACAACGGCTAGAACAAGTCTAGCCGTTGTTTGCAAAATTACTCTTTATTTTGCATTTGCGCTTTGATCAAGTCGCCCAAGGTTGTAGCTGGAGCTGCTTGTTCAGTTTGTTTGGTGCTGTGCTCTTTCAATGCTGATTTTTCTTCTTCAACATCTTTAGACTTCACAGACAAGCTGATACCACGATTTTTGCGGTCTACTGCAATGATCTTGGCTTCAACTTCGTCGCCCACTTTCAACAAGTTGCGTGCATCTTCAACCTTCTCACGGCTCAATTCAGAAGCCTTCAATACTGCTTCTACATCTGGAGCCAAAGTGATAGTTGCAGCTTTAGCTTCTACTTCCTTAACGATACCTTTAACAACAGCACCTTTGTCATTTACAGAAACATATTCTGAGAATGGATCAGCTTCAAGCTGTTTGATACCTAAAGAAATACGCTCACGCTCTGGGTCGATTGCCAATACAACGGTTTCCAACTCATCGCCTTTCTTGTACTTACGAACGGCTTCTTCACCAGCTTCGTGCCAAGAGATATCAGACAAGTGAACCAAACCGTCAATACCACCGTCCAGACCAATGAAGATACCGAAGTCAGTGATTGATTTGATTTTACCGCTGATCTTGTCGCCTTTAGCGCAAGTGCGAGCAAATGCATCCCATGGATTTTCCTGGCATTGTTTCAAGCCGAGAGAGATACGACGACGCTCTTCGTCAATATCCAATACCATAACTTCAATTTCGTCGCCCAACTGAACAACTTTTGAAGGATGAATATTTTTGTTGGTCCAATCCATTTCAGAAACGTGGATCAAGCCTTCTACGCCCTCTTCCAACTCAGCGAAACAGCCGTAGTCAGTCAAGTTGGTGACCTTCGCTTTAACACGAGCACCTTCTGGGTAACGCTTGGTGATTTGAATCCATGGATCTTCACCGAGTTGTTTCAAGCCCAAAGATACACGGTTACGATCGCGATCAAACTTCAATACTTTAACGTCGATCTCTTGACCAACTTCTACGATCTCACCTGGGTGCTTGATACGCTTCCAAGCCATGTCGGTGATGTGCAACAAGCCATCTACACCGCCCAAATCAACGAATGCGCCGTAGTCGGTAAGGTTTTTAACGATACCTTTAACAGCTTGACCTTCTTGCAAGGTAGCCAACAATTCATCACGCTCAGCAGAGTTGGTTTGTTCCAACACAGCACGACGAGAAACAACGACGTTGTTACGCTTTTGGTCCAACTTGATAACTTTAAACTCAAGCTCTTTACCTTCCAGGTGAGCGGTATCGCGCACTGGACGAACGTCTACCAAAGAACCTGGCAAGAACGCACGGATGCTAGCAACGTCAACGGTGAAACCACCTTTAACTTTACCGTTGATAACACCTTTAATAACTTCTTCTGCAACGTGTGCAGCTTCAAGCACTTTCCAGGCTTCTGAACGCTTGGCTTTTTCACGAGACAGTTTGGTTTCACCGAAACCGTCTTCTACGCTTTCCAGCGCTACTTGTACTTCGTCACCGATTTGGAGATTCAACTCACCCAATTCGTTACGGAATTGTTCTGCAGGGATTACACCCTCTGATTTCAGGCCGGCGTGAACAGTCACCCAGTCCTTGTCGATATCGATAACTACACCAGTTACGATGGTGCCCGGCACCATATCAACGGTCTTTAAACTCTCTTCAAATAACTCAGCAAAACTTTCAGTCATACTCATGGTGATACCTTCTAAGGGACATAGACTAGCTATGCCATCCCGCGAGCCAGTAAGCGGGTCAAATTAATAGGAGCGAAGGCTTCCTCTGGCAGGATGCTAGCCCTCTACCACTCAAAAATCAGATAGACTTTTCAGCAGGTGCGGCAGGCTAACAGAATCAGCCTTATAGATCAAGAAGTTAGCAGAGGTTTAGGCGGGATTTTTGATATGTAGCGGGCGCAAGCTTTATGCTTAGCGCCCGCTCTAACTAGCTACTGGTATTGCGTAACACTTTTACCACGGCCCACTGCGTAATAATCAAAACCATATTCCAACATACGCTCAGGCTCATATAAATTACGGCCATCAAACACCACAGGATTTAACAGGGTGCTTTTGATGAGCTCGAAATTAGGTGCGCGGAAGGTCTTCCATTCAGTGCAAATAATCAAAGCGTCTGCTTTTTCAAGGGCAGCCTCTTTGGTGCCTACCAATTTCAAATCTTCCCGCAACCCGTAAATATGCTGCGTTTCATCCATAGCAACAGGGTCGTAAGCCTGAACCTTTGCACCTGCCGCCCATAGAGCCTCGATCAAAACACGACTTGGCGCTTCCCGCATATCGTCAGTGTTGGGTTTGAATGCCAAACCCCATAAGGCGAAAGTTTTGCCTTTGAGATTGCCGCCAAAATGCTTGGTAACATAAGTATACAACTTACTCTTTTGGATGTGATTGACGCGATCGACCGCTTCCATAAGGCTCGCTTGGTAATCAACATTTTTAGCGATATTGATTATCGCTTTCACGTCTTTCGGGAAACACGAGCCACCATAACCACAACCAGGATAGATGAATTGGTAACCAATCCTCGGGTCCGCCCCTATACCATTGCGGACTTGCTCGATATCCGCACCCAATTTTTCCGCGAGATTTGCCATTTCATTAATGAAGCTAATTTTGGTCGCCAGCATGGCGTTTGCGGCATATTTGGTTAACTCAGCCGAACGCACATCCATAAAAATCATACGATCATGGCTACGATTGAATGGAGCATAGAGTTCACGCAACAGCTTTTCCGCGCGCTCACTATTTGTACCCACTACAATGCGATCAGGCTTCATAAAGTCATTGATTGCCGCACCTTCTTTTAAAAACTCAGGATTGGAAACCACATCAAAAGGGACATCAACACCACGCGCGTTGAGTTCCCCAAGCAATGCTTCAGATACTTTTTCTGCAGTGCCAATAGGTACGGTAGACTTATTCACAACGGCTTTGTAACCATTCATGCGCTGACCAATGGTTTTGGCCACCGCGACAACATATTGCAAATCTGCGGAACCATCCTCGCCTGAAGGTGTACCTACGGCTATAAATTGCAGCTCACCGTGATCAACTGCCTCGTCCATATTGGTCGTAAAATTCAGCAATCCATTTTGTACAGCTTGTTTAACAATAGGCTCAAGACCTGGTTCAAAAATAGGAATAATCCCATTTTTCAAATTATCGACCTTTTTCTGGTCGACATCGACACAAAGAACATCATGCCCCACGTCCGCCAAACAAGTTCCTGTTACCAGACCAACATAACCAGTACCAAATACTGTTACTTTCATTTGCTCACTCCCTATATCAACATAAAATCATGCGATAGTTGGCACCAATTATTAGGAGCGACCATAACTATCCTCGTAACGAATCACGTCATCATCTTCAAGATAAGGACCTGATTGAACCTCGACAATTTCTAACGGTATCTTCCCAGGATTACTGAGCCTGTGTTTTGTCCCCACAGGAATGTAAGTGGATTCATTTTCGGACAAAAGCATAACTTCATCATTTTTCTGCACCAGCGCCGTACCCTTCACTACAATCCAGTGCTCAGCACGATGATGATGCACTTGCAAAGACAAGCTTGCGCCAGGTTTTACACGAATTCGATTTACTTGATAGCGATCACCATCATCAATTGCGTCGTAGCAACCCCAAGGGCGAAAAATTTCGCGATGTTGCAGATGCTCTTTGCGCGCCTGATTTTCAATTTGCGAAATAATCGCTTTCACCTCTTGAGCTTTAGACTTGTCAGCAACAAGAACGGCGTCCGGCGTATTGATGATCATCAAATTATTCACGCCTAATGTCGCCACTAATTTATGCTGCGAAAAAACCAAAGTGTTAGTTGAGCCAACATCAATACTATCGCCAATAAAACTATTGCCCGTTAAGTCTTTTTGCGACACATCCCAAAATGACTTCCAATCGCCTACATCGCTCCAACCTGCATTTAGAGGAACGCAAACAACGTTGCTGCTTTTTTCCATCAACGCGTAGTCAACAGAAATATTAGGTGCTTTTGCAAACGACTCTTTATCAACGCGAATAAAATCCAAATCGCGAACAGCATTGCCTCTCGCTTGTTCTGCTGTTGCAACAACATCTGGACTATGCTTTTGCAATTCATTAAGAAACACATCTGTTTTAAAAACAAACATGCCGCTGTTCCAATAATAACAACCAGCATCCAAATAACTTTGTGCTGTTTCTAAATTTGGTTTTTCAACAAACTGCTCAACTTTGAATTCTTTTTCTGAATCTCCAGAGCTTTTGTCGGTTTTTATGTAACCGTACCCTGTTTCAGGATGCGTTGGATGCACACCGAAAGTGACCAAATGATTTTTTGATGCGGCATCAGCAGCAACCTTAACGACCCGGCGAAACTCTTCCACATCGCGAATCATGTGATCAGCAGACAACACCAATAAGGTTGATTCTGGTTGCGTTTCTTTAGCATGCAACGCGGCGAGCGCAAGCGCAGGCGCTGTATTACGCGCAAGCGGCTCAAGAATAATGGCACTGTCCGATAAACCAATTTCATTTAATTGTTCTGCCACCATAAAACGGTGCTCAACATTGCACACTACTATAGGCGAACCTAAATCGGGCAACCCAGTTAAGCGCAAAATAGTTTGCTGCAACATGGTTTTGTCGCCAAACAATTTCAACAATTGCTTTGGATAATGTTGGCGAGACAGGGGCCACAAGCGAGAGCCAGAACCACCGGCCAAAACGACGGGAACAATCATAATCTTCTCCGGGATTTAACTTGCTGCGCGAAAATTCCTTTCCGCGCAGAAGACGTCAACGCACAACTATTTTGCAAATTGATCTTTCAGGAAAGCTTCAAAATCTGCACCGACACTTGAGTGACGAATACCATAAATTACATTTGCCTGCAGGTAACCTAACTTGGTACCGCAGTCATGGCTACGACCAATTAACTGATAAGCCTCTATAGTTTCCAAACCAAGAAGCGCATCCAAAGCATCCGTTAATTGGATTTCGCCACCAGCACCTGGCTGGGTAGTCGCTAATAACTCCCACACTTTTTTAGACAAAGCGTAACGACCAACGATGGCCATGTTTGAAGGAGCCTCATCAACAGGTGGTTTCTCAACCATTGCCTTGATGGGTGCTGTTTTACCTTCTGGAATATCGACACCTGAGCAATCAACTACACCGTATTTGTCTACTTGATCATGTGGTACTTCTTCCACAAGAATTTGGCTGTGACCAGTTTCCTGAAAGCGTTTTACCATACCTGCCAAGTTATCTTGCTTGAGATTACACTCGACGTTATCAACCAATACATCCGGTAAAAGCACAACAAAAGGTTCATCGCCCACAACTGGTTTTGCAGCAAGAATGGCGTGCCCCAAACCTTTTGCTTCAGCTTGGCGAACTGAAATTACCGTTAAACCTCTTGGCGTGATTGAACGCACTTCTTCCAACAAAGAACGCTTCAAGCGTGATTCCAATTGTGCTTCCAACTCAAAGCTGGTATCGAAATGGTTTTCGATAGCATTTTTACTGGCGTGTGTTACCAAAACAATTTCCTTAATGCCCGCAGCAGCAGCTTCTTCGATTACATATTGAATTAACGGCTTATCAACTACTGGCAGCATTTCTTTAGGAATCGCTTTGGTAGCAGGCAACATACGTGTACCCAAACCAGCAACAGGAATAACAGCTTTTTTAATTTGCATTTTTGTTTCCTAGAATAAAAACAAGGTTTTAATAATTACATAACTAACAACGAAATAATTATGCAGAGGTTGAGTTACTTCAATAAGGCTAAAATCTCTTCAGTTTTTTCTTTAACCAATTTTTTGTCGCCACGGCTTTCTACATTTAAACGTACAACCGGTTCAGTATTTGACATACGCAAGTTAAAACGCCACTGCTCGAACTCAAGGCTAATGCCATCGGTTTTGTCGATAACTAAGGCTTGGGGACTGTATATGTTAAATACATTTTCAATCGCCGCTTTTGCATCGACAACATGACGATTAATTTCACCTGGTGATGGAAATTTCGCAATGCGATCTTCTAGCATTGAGGATAGGGCTTGCTTTTTACGGCACAACAATTCAGCGACCAACAACCATGGGATCATGCCGCTATCACAATAAGCAAAATCACGGAAGTAATGGTGCGCACTCATTTCGCCACCATAAATCGCATCTTCCAAACGCATACGCTCTTTAATAAACGCGTGGCCTGTTTTGGATTGAATAGCATTACCCTTGCTTTGTTTAACTATATCCTGGGTATTCCAGGTCAAGCGAGGGTCGTGGATAATGTTTGAGCCCGGACTCTTAAGTAAAAAAGATTCAGCCAAAAGCCCAACAATGTAATAACCTTCGGTGAATTGCCCCTGCTCGTCAAACAAAAAACAACGGTCGAAATCACCATCCCATGCAATGCCCATATCTGCACCCTGAGCCAATACAGCCTCACTGGTAACGGGTTGGTTTTCATGCAATAGCGGGTTGGGAATTCCATTTGGAAATGTGCCGTCTGGCTCGTGATGGATTTTAATAAATTCAAATGGTAAATATTTTTCGATAGCGTCAATGACATGACCAGCTGCACCATTACCTGCATTAACAACTAATTTAAGCGGCGTTAATTGATTTACATCTATGTAGGTCAATAAATGTTGGATATAAGCATCAAGCGTACTTTGTTCACGATAAGAACCGCGCTTTGAAAAATCTACGGCAGGAAAATTATTTTCTTCTGCCAAACGTTTGATTTCATTTAAACCCGTGTCGCCACTAATAGGTTGTGAGCCTGCACGAACCATTTTCAGGCCGTTGTAATCAATTGGATTATGACTGGCAGTAACCACACAACCGCCGTCAGTTTTTAAATAGGTTGTAGCAAAATAAATTTCTTCTGTGCCACACATGCCTATGTCAATAACATCGACACCTTCGTCGCGCAAACCATTTGCAAATGCAGTTTTTAATTCGTTACTTGTCAAACGAACATCGCCACCAACAACAACCGATTTAGGTTTTAAAAAAATGGCGTAGGCGCGACCAATACGATAAACAATATCCCCATTAAGCTCATCACCTAATTTTCCTCGGATATCATAGGCTTTAAAACACGTTAAATTCATTTAAATCGTCCTAAATTAAACATCATATGTAGTGTGAGCACACAGTTATCCAGCTTTTTATTTATATACTATTTGGATGACAATACTGCGTGCGTTATTTAACGTACATAAGCCAAAATTGCATTTAATACCTGTTCAATAGTCAATGAAGTACTATCCAATATCACTGCATCGTCTGCGGGTTTTAATGGCGATGTAGCGCGCTGAGTATCGCGATCATCACGAGCTTTAATATCCTTAACAAGCTCTTCCATATTTACTGCAACACCTTTTTGTTGCAATTGTTTGAATCGACGCTCTGCCCTCGCCTCTGCGCTAGCCGTCAAAAATACTTTTACCTGCGCCTGGGGAAATACTGTTGTGCCCATGTCACGCCCATCTGCAACCAAACCCGGTGCCTGAGCAAAATCTTTCTGTCGCTGCAATAACGCAGCCCTAACTTTTGGATAGGCTGCTACTACTGAAGCATTCATACTCACTGCTTCCTGACGAATTGCATCAGTTACATTTTCGCCAGCCAAAAAGATTTTTGTCGTGTCGCCTGTAACATCAAATTTTACATCAAGCTTGCTAGCCACATCCGCGACTGCTTGCTCATCTTGTAAATTCACATTCAATTTATATGCCGACAAGGCAACAAGGCGATATAAGGCGCCACTATCCAACAAATGATAGCCCAACCGCTTTGCAACTAATTGACTAAGCGTGCCTTTACCCGCACCGCTCGGCCCGTCGATGGTAATAACGACAACGGATTCTGTATTCAAGAAAAAAACCTTAGGAAATGGATTGAATAATGGCTTTGCAAGTGGCAACGGGGTCATGGGCCTGAGTGATGGGACGGCCTATAACAAGATAACTACTACCAGCAACAACAGCCGCATGCGGTGTCAAAGTGCGTTTTTGATCATCTGCCGGGCTTGAGTCAAGACGAATGCCGGGAGTCACCAGACAAAAATCCTCGCCGAACTGACTGCGCAATAGACCTGCTTCACGAGCGGAACAAACAACCCCATCCAAACCACAATGTTGCGCCAATTTGGTGAGGCGAAGTACGTGAGCTTCCGGTTCCTCTGCAATGCCAACCGCATGCAGGTCATGAGCCTCCAGGCTGGTCAGCACAGTAACACCTATAAGAAGCGGTTTATGACCATTATGGTGATGAGCGTGTTTATCAAGCATTTCCCGCGCAGACACCATCATACGCTGCCCGCCAGAGGCATGGACGTTTACCATCCAAACCCCAAGCTGGGCCGCAGCCTTAACGGCTTTAGCAACTGTATTTGGTATATCGTGAAATTTCAGATCGAGGAAAACATCAAATCCTAAGCGCATCAGATATTCCACAACGCGCGGGCCACAGGCAGTAAACAACTCTTTACCCACCTTCAAGCGACAATATTGCGGGGATAGACGCTTTGCCATATAAAAACAATCGTCTGCATTATCAAAATCCATCGCCACAATAATACGTGGGCCTTGAATATCTATCATGAGGTGCCTCGCTTGAAATGAAAAAGCCCGGATCATGGATCCAGGCTCCCATTAAAACAAACTTCAAACAAATTCGCAGCTCCTTAATGCGTGGTGATGCGAGTCTAGCAAAGTAAGTCTTCGTTTTATTAGCCAATCGGTTCAAAACCCAATTTTGAAGATTAAAAAACATCCATTAATCTAAAAATCTGAGTTCTGGATTAGCCAATGCACTAAATGCGAATGTTTTTGCGATTAGCCTCAACAGTTTTCGCACCAATACCTTTTACATCAGCCAACTGATCAACCGTTTTAAATGCGCCATTAGCCTTGCGAAATGCAACTATGGCTTCCGCCTTTTTTGCGCCCACGCCTTTTAATTTGGTTAAAGCCTGCGCATCAGCAGTATTGATATTAACCGCTTCTTGTGGGGCAACAGCAGCAGGTTTTGCAGCGGTAGCCGCAGGAGTAACAGTGGCAGGTTTTGCAGGAGCGTCAGCAGCAAAAGAGGCGGATGACAAAGCGAGGAGAGCACAAGCGATAGCGGAAAAAATAGTTTTCATAAAAACACTCCATGTATATAAGTTAGATTTGATTAGCCCGCGACTTCCTTCTGCGAGTGGGTGTAGATTACTGAAATTGAATTTCCCTTGCTACTGGCAAAATTCGGAGATTATTGTGCGAGATATCTTACACGCCATCGGCATAATTGCACCCAACAAAAAAGCCCCTATCTTCACAGATAGAGGCCCTTTCAAACAACCAACAATTTTTACTTTTTCAACAGCTGAGCCAAATCCACCGCACCCCAATGTGGGAAATGCTTACGCACCAGCGCATTCAACTCAATTTCAAATTCACTGAAATTAGTTTGTGAATTAACAGCCTTTTCGTCAAGACGCTGATTAACCATACCAGCACCTACAGTAATGTTGGTGAGACGATCAATCACAATAAATGCACCAGTTGCACGATTGGCTTTATAGGTATCGGCAACAACAGATTGCGTTAAGAGCACATCAACCACTGCAATATCATTTAGTTGCAACTGATCAACTTGGGTGTGCTCTTGGGTATTTACATCAATACGATAATCAATTGCTTCAACTTGGCCGCTTACTGTTTTACTTGCAAACTTGAACAAATATTCTGAACCCGGTTGCAACGCTTTTTCAGTCATCCAAACAACGTGAGCTTTCAAGTGATTGGATAAAGGCACAGCTTCTTTCTCAAGCACAATCACATCGCCGCGACTAATGTCGATCTCAGTATCCAATGTGAGCGTTACAGCTTGACCTGCAAAAGCCTCCTGCAAATCGCCATCGTAAGTCACGATAGATTTTACTGTGCTGGTTTTGCCAGATGGCAAAGCTTTAATCGCATCACCAACTTTTACAACACCAGAAGCGATGTTCCCGCAGAAGCCGCGGAAATTTAAATTCGGGCGATTTACATATTGAACCGGCAAACGGAAATCAGAAAAGTTTTTATCGCCTGCGATGGGCACGTTTTCCAAAATTTCCATTAAGGTTTCGCCCTTATACCAAGGAGACGAAGCTGAGCGATTTACAACGTTGTCGCCATTCAATGCAGAAATGGGAACGAAGAAAACATTTTCCATGCCCAATTTTTTAGAGAATTCCAGATAATCTGCTTTGATTTTTTCAAATACAGATTCGCTGAAATCCAGCAAATCCATTTTATTTACCGCAACAACAATATGTTTAATGCCAAGTAAAGACGCGATGTAACTATGACGGCGAGTTTGAGTAACTACGCCATAGCGCGCATCAATCAAAATAATCGCGAGATCGCAAGTGGATGCACCAGTCGCCATATTGCGCGTGTACTGCTCGTGACCGGGAGTATCCGCAATAATAAATTTGCGCTTAGTGGTAGAGAAATAACGATAAGCAACATCGATAGTAATGCCCTGTTCGCGCTCAGCTTGTAAACCATCAACAAGCAACGCCAAATCAACTGCTTCGCCCGTAGTACCGTGTTTGGTGCTGTCAGCTTGCACGGCAGCCAATTGATCTTCGTAAATCATTTTTGAATCGTAGAGCAAGCGGCCAATCAAGGTACTCTTGCCATCGTCCACACTGCCGCAGGTTAAAAAACGCAGCAGTTCTTTTTGTTCATGTTGCGCGAGATAAGCGTTGATATCTTCGGCGATTAAATCTGACTGATGACTCATTAAAAGTAACCCTCTTGCTTTTTCTTCTCCATCGAACCTGAACTATCGTGATCAATCACACGGCCTTGACGCTCTGAGGTTGTGGTAAGCAACATTTCTTGAATAATTTCTGGCAGCGTGGTTGCCGTTGATTCAACAGCGCCCGTTAATGGGTAGCAACCAAGTGTGCGGAAGCGAACCATTTTTTCTTCGACTTTATCGTCGGGGCCAATTGGCATACGGTCGTCGTCAACCATAATCAAAGTACCGTCGCGCTCAACCACGGGACGCGGCGCAGCAAAATACAAAGGAACAATTGGGATATTTTCCAAATGAATGTATTGCCAAATATCCAGCTCAGTCCAGTTTGACAAGGGGAATACACGAATGCTCTCGCCTTTATCAACACGGCCGTTATAAATATTCCACAACTCAGGGCGCTGATTCTTAGGGTCCCAACGATGGTTTTTATCGCGGAAAGAATACACACGCTCTTTCGCGCGTGACTTTTCCTCATCGCGACGCGCACCACCAAAAGCGGCATCAAAACCATATTTATTCAGCGCTTGCTTGAGCGCTTGGGTTTTCATGATGTCTGTGTGTTTTGCGCTGCCATGAACAAAAGGACTGATACCCATATCAACGCCTTCTTGATTGATATGCACAATCAAGTCCCAGCCCAAATCCTTAATACGCTGATCGCGGAATTCAATCATTTGTTTGAATTTCCAGGTGGTATCAACGTGCAACAAGGGAAATGGTGGCTTGCCAGGGTGGAAAGCTTTCATGGTGAGATGCATCATCACCGCAGAATCTTTACCCACAGAGTAAAGCATAACGGGATTATCAAACTCGGCAGCTACTTCACGAATAATGTGAATACTTTCTGCTTCGAGTTGTTTCAGGTGCGTGAGTTTATAGTCGGACATTACAAAAGTTACCGATGTGAAAAGAAAACGTTAATCTTTTTTAGCTTCGCTTTTACTAATCACGTGGGTACTAACCACGTGGGGCTTAGCTAAATTTGCAGTGAATTCATCGCGCACATTTTTTGCGCGGGTAAAAACATCTAACATATATTGCGAATCTTCAATTTCAATACTGGTCCGCAAACGCGTCAGATTAGCAATAAATAAATCCAGCGCATGCAATACGCCGGTTTTGTTTGCACGCATTATGTCGTGCCACATAATCGGGTCACTGGAGGCAATGCGTGTAAAATCGCGAAAGCCACCGGCGGCGTAACGGAAGATATTGGGGTTATCAATATCATGTGCAAGGGTATCAACCAGCGAATAAGCAATTACATGGGGTAAATGGCTGGTTGCACCTAAAACCTCATCATGATCTTCTACGGTCATAGTGAGCACTTCTGCACCTACGGCTTGCCATATGCGTGTAACCAAATTGAGATGTACTGCACTGGTAGTCGCAAGCGGCGTTAGTATGCAACGATGGTTTTCATACAAGTCTGGATTCGCAGCGGTCACACCACTTTTTTCGGAACCCGCGATTGGATGCCCCAATATAAACTGAGCGGGAACTTCACCATAAACTTCTTGCGCAGCCGTTTGCACATTGCCTTTCACACTTGCGCCGTCAGTGATTGTCACATCTGCAGACACATGGGTTTTAATATCAGCCAAAACAGCTTTAACCGATAAAGTCGGCACTGAAATAAAAATCACATCTCCTGCAGTAAGCTCACTAGCAACGGATTGCAAGGATGTATAAGCGCGATCAACAACACCAAGATTAACCGCATCAACGCAAGTTTGTTCACTGCGCGCAATACCAATAACTTCGCGGCAAGCGCCGCGTTTTTTTAAACCTGTCGCAAGGCTACCGCCAATTAAGCCGATGCCGATAACGACAAACTTATTAATCACTGGTGATGACATTGAGTTAAAGTACAGCCTTGGGATAAGAGCCGAGCAGCTTTAAATCTGCGCAGCGTGTGGCAACTTCTTGCAGAACTTCGCTGATCAATGGATCGTTTGCATGACCGGCGAAATCAATAAAAAATACATAATTCCAAACACCAGTGCGCGATGGACGTGTTTCAACGCGCGTTAAATCAATGTTGTGGCGATGGAAAGGTTCCAGCAAATTATGCAGTGCACCCGGCTCATTGCGCATAGCAACAACGATAGACGTTTTATCAACACCGCTTGGTGGAACTTCCTGGGAACCAATAATTAAAAAGCGGGTTGAATTATCTGGCTGGTCTTCAATTTTTTCAGCCAGGATTTTCAAACCATATAATTCGGCTGCCATGCTGCCTGCAATTGCTGCAGCATTCCATTCGCCTTTCAATCGTTTTGCCGCAGTTGCATTATCACTTACTGCAACCCGCTCAGCTTTTGGATAATGCGACGTCAACCATTTGCGACATTGCGCCAAAGCTTGGGGATGCGCATATATGCGTGAAATATTATTAGTGCTCGTTACATCTGACACCAACAAGTTATGATGAACCCGCAATTCAACTTCACCGCAAATTTTCAAATTCGAATCCATGAAGTTATCAAGCGTAAAACTCACCACACCTTCAGTTGAATTTTCTACTGGAACAACCCCGTAATTAACTGCGCCCGCTTCAACTTCACGAAAGACTTCATCTATTGCAGAGAATGAAATTGTGGACGCCGAGCCGCCAAAATGTTTTAAAGCTGCCTGATGGGTAAATGAACCTTCCAAACCAAAAAAAGCAACTTTTACCGGGTTTTCCAAGGCTAAACAAGCCGACATAATTTCACGAAACAAACGCGCCATTTCTTCATTACTGAGCGGGCCTTTGTTTTGTTCCATCGCTTTACGCAAGACTTGTGCTTCGCGTTCAGGGCGATAAAACAAAATTTTCGCATCATCTGGCAAATTTGCTTTTTTAACTTCAGCTACTTCCTGCGCGCAGGTTGCACGCGCAGAAATCAAACGACCAATTTCTTCATCAATCGCATCAATCTTGTTGCGCAATGCGAGCAGTTTTTCTGCTTCCGTTTGCGTTTTGTTGTCAGACTCTAAAGACATTTAATTACTCGTTGCTTTCATCAGCATCGTCGACACTATCGTCGCCGGCGTCATCAACAATATCATCGACCGCATCATCTACCACACCATCTTCAAGCGCTTCTTCGCCCTCCGGTGCTTCGGCATGCGCTAATTCACGTTTGGCGTTTGCATCTGCGCTTTCTTCAATACGCTCAAGGCCTTGCATACGCTCGCCTTCTTTCAGCTTGATCAAACGAACGCCCTGGGTGTTACGGCTTAATACAGACACCTCATCTACACGAGTGCGAACCATAGTGCCTTGATCAGAAATCAACATAATTTCTTCACCATCGAACACTTGTACTGCACCCACCAATTGACCATTACGCTCAGTGGTTTGCATACCGATCACACCTTGCGAGCCACGGCCTTTCGCTGGGAAATCACCCACGTCAGTACGTTTGCCGTAGCCGTTTTCACTCACAGTCAGAACCTGGCCGTTTTCCATTGGAATAACCATGCCGACTACGCGCTGACCTTCTGCCAAACGAATACCGCGTACACCTCGCGAGGTTCTGCCCATTGCACGCACTTGCGATTCACGGAAGCGCGCTGCTTTACCAGAACTTGAGAACAACACAACGTCGCATGAGCCATTGGTGATTGCTGTACCTACCAAGGTATCGCCTTCATCCAATTCAATTGCACGCAAACCTACACTGCGCTGACGAGCAAATTGCGTCAGAGCAGTTTTCTTCACGGTACCGTTTGCAGTCGCCATGAAAATAAATTTATCTTCATCGTAAGACTTCACTGGCAAGATCGACGTAATTTGTTCGCCCTCTTCCAGCGGCAACAAATTCACAACTGGGCGACCACGCGATTGACGACCCGCAACCGGAATCATATACACCTTCAACCAATAAACTTTACCGGCGTTGGTGAACAACAAAATCGTATCGTGTGTGCTGGCGATCAACAGATGCTGTACATAGTCTTCGTCTTTAACCGCGGTAGCAGATTTACCCATACCGCCGCGACGCTGCGCCTGGTAATCATCAAGCGGCTGGCTCTTCGCATAGCCACCATGAGAAATGGTTACTACGCGGTCTTCAACGTTAATTAAATCTTCCGTTGTTAAATCTAACGTCGACGCAACAATTTCTGTACGGCGTTTATCACCGTAATCAGCAATTACTTGTTCCATTTCTTCGCGGATCACTTGCATTAAACGAACAGCATTGCCAAGGATTTCAAGGAACTCTGCAATTTGAACTAACTTTTCATCGTACTCGGCGAGCAGTTTGTCGTGCTCCATGCCGGTTAAACGATGCAAACGCAACTCAAGAATGGCTTGCGCTTGCGCAGCCGATAAATAGTAACGCCCATCGCGCATACCAAACTCAGCACCCAAATCTTCAGGGCGACAGGCATCTTCACCAGCGCGCTCAAGGTAAGGAGCCATTTCGGCTGCGTCCCAGCCACGAGTCATCAAGCCATCTTTTGCATCTGCAGGTGACGCGGAATTTTTGATGAGCGTAATCACTTCATCAATATTGGAAATGGCAACTGCCAAACCTTCCAAAATATGACCGCGCTCGCGCGCTTTACGCAGCAAGTAAACAGTACGGCGCGTAACAACTTCACGACGGAATTTTACGAAGGCCTCCAACAATTCTTTTAAGTTAAGAATTTTTGGTTGGCCGTCATCCAAGGCAACTACGTTAACGCCGAAAGTAGTTTGCAATTGTGTTTGCGCGAAGAGGTTGTTCAACAATACTTCTGCTGACTCACTCTTTTTCACTTCAATAACGATGCGCATACCGTCTTTGTCAGACTCATCGCGCAGTTCGCTAATGCCTTCAACTTTCTTTTCTTTTACCAATTCAGCGATACGCTCAATCAAGCGCGCTTTGTTTAATTGGTAAGGAATTTCGTGAACGATAATCGTCTCACGACCGGTTTTTTCATCGCGCTCAATTTCAGTTTTGGCGCGCACAATAATACTGCCACGACCTGTGCGATACGCCTGAACGATTCCCGCGCGGCCATTAATAATTGCACCCGTTGGGAAATCGGGACCAGGGATGAACTCCATCAACTCATCGACAGTGATATCTGCATTGTCGATTAGCGCCAAACAACCGCGAACCACTTCGCCGAGGTTGTGCGGCGGAATATTGGTCGCCATACCTACGGCGATACCCGAGGAACCATTCACCAACAGGTTAGGAATGCGGGTTGGCATTACTGCCGGAATTTGCTCAGTGCCGTCATAGTTAGGCACGAAATCTACAGTTTCTTTATCTAAATCTGCCAACAAATCATGGGCGATTTTCGCCATACGGATTTCGGTATAACGCATTGCTGCTGCGCGGTCACCATCGACCGAACCGAAGTTACCCTGGCCATCCACCAGCATGTAACGCAAAGAAAACGGTTGCGCCATACGTACGATGGTGTCGTAAACCGCAGTATCACCGTGTGGGTGATATTTACCGATTACGTCACCCACCACACGGGCAGATTTTTTGTAGGGTTTATTCCAATCATTGTTCAGCTCGCTCATAGCGAACAAAACGCGGCGATGTACGGGCTTCAAGCCATCGCGCACATCGGGTAACGCACGCCCTACGATTACGCTCATGGCGTAGTCGAGGTAGGACTGCTTCATTTCGTCTTCAATACTTACCGGTGAAATTTCTTTTGCGAATTCGACCATGGGAATACAGCTTTCCTTTTAATAAGGCTTTGGTTATTAAGTCTTTGTTATGGTGACTGCTAGTAATGAAAATGGCTAAAAGCCGAGCGTTTTAAGGCCCTGATTCCACGCCAAAATAAAGGCCGCAATACTACCACAATAGCGCGCAGATAGGCACTTTTTAGTAAAAGCCGCTCCACCCCTCAAGCACGCATCTAAACCGCCTGAAACCGCCCTTAAAATCAGTAACAGAAGCGTTTATTTTTTAATCTGTTGGTCGAACTGTTTTCCTCCTTTAGCTAGCGGATTCAAGTCATCCAACCCTGCCAATTTTTTGGCTGACGGCAAATGCTTGCCGGTTTGGCTGCTTAAGCTTGCCGTTTTTCTGGCTAATTTCCTAAATTAAAGCGCCATAAAAGTTTTATAAATACATGATTTTAATAGATATTCTATTAATTTTGAGATATGGCACACATTTCGCTAAAGAGCATTTGGACGCACACGTTATTCGTTGGGATTGTCAGTAGTGGAAAGCAAGCGGCTGCGCTTAATCATCAAAAAAAGGTAAAAGAATATGCGGGACATGACTATGTTAACAGGCACACAGGCAAGGCCTTTAGGCTACAGTGCACCGCTCACGCCTGAACAAGAAATTGAAGCCAGAGCCAAGCTCATTCAAGCACTCCAAATGTCACTTGATCCGAACGATGTGCTGGCGATCTTCTTTAAGCATCTGCAAGCTATTATCCCCATGGGCGGCATTCAGTTTCGCTTTCCCAACAACAAAGACATTACCAAGCTGGGCCGCGATGCGTTGCATCACTGCGACTACCGCTTGACGACCGATGAAGGCTACCTGGGTGAAATCATTTTCAACCGCAGCAAGCGATTTATTGAAAGCGAACTTACCACGCTGGAAATCCTGCTGGGCGCACTGGTTTACCCTATGCGCAACGCCCTGCGCCACCAGGCGGCAATGCAATTAGCGCTTCTTGATCCATTGACTCGCTTGGGTAATCGCGCGGCTTTGGATAATGCATTGCGTCGCGAGCTACAGCTGGCGGAACGCCATCATCACGAATTATCGCTACTCATGATTGATGTTGATCACTTCAAAAAAATCAACGATCAATATGGGCATACCCTTGGCGATCAGGTCCTGCAAGAGATTGCCCGCACTATTGAATCCGTTTGTCGCGAAACCGATATAAGCTTCCGTTATGGCGGCGAGGAATTCGTGGTCTTGTTACGAAAAACCAACGAGATGGGCGCACGGACTATTGGTGAGCGCTTACGCCGTGAAATAAGCACCATTAGCATTGAAAAAAATGGTCAAAGCATAGAACCCACGGTAAGTGTTGGAATTAGCACTCGCGCTTCCGGCCAGAAAGAACATATTAGCGATTTGTTTGAGCGCGCAGACGAAGCACTTTACCGCGCCAAGCAAGCGGGCCGAAATTGTGTACGGGATTTGAGTGATGTGGTGACTGCTTAAGCATTCGACATCACCCATAAAAAAAGCCGCATTTTATATGCGGCTTTTTTTATGGCGGAATTATTATTCTGGTTTAGGTTTGCGCGGTGCCGGTTTTGTACGACGCGGAGGAGCTGAAGCAGCACGTAATTTGTTTTCATGACGTGCACGCTGGCTTTTTTCATCTCGCGATGGAGGCATCACCTTGGTGTGTGCGTTATTATCAAAACCAGCCGTTAAACACAGATCCGCAATTTCACGTTCGCTTAACTCTGTCCACTGACCAACACGCACATGTGATGGAATAAAAATATTCGCATAACGCACACGCTTCAAACGGCTCACTTTTACGCCTTGTGATTCCCACAAGCGGCGCACTTCACGGTTGCGACCTTCCATCACCACACAATAGAACCAGCGGTTACGAGATTCGCCGGCACCATCAACGATATCGGTAAAACGTGCGACGCCGTCATCCAACAACACACCTTCTAGCAAAGCGCTTTTCATCTCATCATCGACATTGCCCTGAATACGCACGAGGTATTCACGATCAATCACTGAAGATGGATGCATGAGCTTATTTGCCAACTCACCATCGTTAGTGAACAACAGCAAACCGCTGGTATTAAAATCCAAACGACCGATAGAAATCCAACGCTCGCCTTTTAAATGCGGCAAACCATCGTATACCGTGCGGCGGCCTTCTGGATCAGAACGTGAACAGATTTCTCCTTCTGGCTTGTTATACAAAATCACGCGGCGACGAGTTGCTTCAGTACGCAGCACAACACGTTTGCCATCCACAAAAATCTTATCGTCTGGCGTTACGCGGTCACCAAGTTTGGCAACGCGATCATTAACTTTAATTTGGCCAGCTTCAATCGCGCGCTCCATTTCACGGCGCGAACCTATGCCTGCGCGAGCGAGCACTTTTTGCAATTTTTCATCGCCAACATCGACCGCATCTTGGTTATCTGCAGAAACAGCGTGGTTCAATTTGGCAGCTTTCTTATCACCAAATTTTTCTGCACGCGGGTCGCGCTCTTTCAATTCCGGTTTTCTTTTGGACGAATGCTTGGCTTTAAATTCAGCCGACAAACTATCGGCTGCTTTTTTACGTGAGGCTTTTTCAGTAGCTGCCGCGAAATATTCGGCAATCGCTGGCTTCACAGCCTTGGCGGACGTATCACGATTCGACGGGGCTTTGCCCTTGTTCGAATCCTTACCTTTTGATGAGCCATCAAAAGTGGTGTTGTCAGTTTTCTTCACCATAAAGTGTTACAACATTAAGCATATCGCTTAAGCGTTGTTAATTTCCTCATCTGTATTTTCATCTTGATCATCTGCAGTATTTACATCATTTAAACTGGCTGCATCTGATTTTTCATTCACTAATGGCTCAGCTTCTTCGTCAGCATCGACAAAAGCTTCTTCACCATCCACAAATTCTTCTGGCTCGCCTGCGGCTTCGTCTGAAATAATTTCAGCGGGCGCATCAGTGATGACTTCATCATCTTTTTCACCAATGCCTTCTTCGTCACCCAAATTCAGAACATTGTTCAACTCATCCAAATCGCGAATTTCACTCAGCGATGGCAAATCTTCCAGATTTTTTAAATTGAAGTAATCCAAAAATTGGCGCGTAGTTGCGTAGAGCGATGGACGACCGGGAACATCGCGGTGACCAACAACTTTGACCCAATCACGTTCCATCAAAGTCTTCATAATGTGCGAGCTAACCGCCACACCGCGAATTTCTTCGATGTCACCGCGCGTGATGGGTTGGCGATAGGCAATCAACGCCAAAGTTTCCAAGAGTGCACGCGAATATTTTTGTGGTTTTTCATCCCACAAGCGATTCACCCAAGGTGCGGTTTCTTCACGCACTTGAAAACGCCAGCCTGAAGCAACTTCTTTTAATTCAAAACCACGATCCGCATTGTCTGCCTGGATATCTTGCAAGGCTGCCAGCACTTCATCTTTTGCTGGCGCGACTTCTTCATCAAATAATTCGAGAATACGCGCAATCGTCATGGGTTGAGCCGCTGCTAAAATTGCGCCCTCAACAATTTTGCGCAACATGGCAGCATCAACCGGCTGTTGTGTTACAGCAACAGTTGCCGATTCTTCAGCCGCCTCTTCGCGGTCATCAGAACTTACAGCTTCTTCAGAACCGACTTCTTCGGACTCTAAATTTTCTTCTAAGATATTATTTTCGTCTGTCATTGCATTCTTGCTTTTACGTGAATAGGGCCAAAGGATTCGCTTTGCACAATTTCCACTAGCGATTCTTTAATTAATTCCATTACTGCCAGGAAAGTAACTACCACACCTAAACGTCCTTCTTCAACTTTAAACAAGCTTACAAAAGGAACAAAATGTTGGTGCGCCAACTTGTCCAACACTTGAGCCATACGCTCACGGGTGGAAAGTTTTTCTTTTGATACGTGGTGACTTTCAAACATATCGGCACGACGTAAAACTTCTGACAATGCCAATAATAATTCCTGCAATTCCACATCGGGATCTAGCCGCGTCAAGCTGCGATCTGGTGCTTGCGCTGATGCCTGGAAAATCTCGCGCCCGACACGCGGAATGCCATTTAAATCTTCTGCTGCTTGCTTGAAGCGTTCGTACTCTTGCAAGCGACGAATCAAGGAAGCACGCGGATCATCTTCTTCCTCTGCCTCTTCGCTGGAACGCGGCAAGAGCATGCGCGATTTAATTTCCGCCAGCATAGCCGCCATCACCAAATATTCAGCGGCCAGTTCAAACTGGCTCGCATCCATCAGCTCCACATAGGCCATGTATTGCGAGGTAATTTCTGAAACGTTGATATCCAAAATATCAATATTTTGGCGGCGAATCAGGTAAAGCAACAAGTCCAATGGGCCTTCAAAAGCCTCCAAAAAGACTTCCAACGCATCCGGCGGAATATACAAATCTTGCGGTAATTGAGTGTATGCCTTGCCGTGAACTATGGCGAAAGGCATTTCGCCCTGAGTAGGCCGTGAATGGGCTTCAGCCTGGGGAGCTGCATCTGCTTCAGATGCTGGCTCGCTGGGCGCTGCATCGTCGGCAACAGGCTCTATGGGCTCTGCGACCAAGGCAAACTCGTTGTTTTCTTCGTTCGATGAATTCACTACACAACCCGATTCTTAAATTCTAACGGGCTGTGCCCGCAAATGAGTCGGGCATTATAGCCATAAGCGCTGGGTAGAGCCATTAACAATCGCGTTGAGCTCGATTGAGAGAAAGAGGCAGCAAAACCATAAGGCTTTAGCGTAGAATATCCCTACTTTTTATCTGGATATCAAAATCCAGCTTTCAATTACCTTATAGGAACCTTCATGAGCGCTTTGCCACCCTGCCCCAAATGCCAGTCTGAATATACATATGAAGATGGCGGCCTTTTAATTTGCCCCGAATGCGCCCACGAATGGTCTGTCGGTGAAACAAACTCAAGTGAAACCACTAAAATCTTTAAGGATGCTAACGGCAACATCCTGCAAGACGGCGATACAGTTACTGTTATTAAAGATTTGAAAGTGAAAGGGACCTCTTCCTCCGTGAAAGTCGGCACCAAGGTTAAAAATATCCGCTTGGTCGATGGCGACCACGACATTGATTGTAAAATCGACGGTTTTGGCGCGATGAAGCTCAAGTCGGAGTTTGTGAAAAAGGTATAGCTACTTCTCATAGCGATTCATAGCGATTGCGCCAAAAACAAAAACCAGCTTTAAGCTGGTTTTTTGTTTAGGTTCAACATCACGCAAAGGGTGCGAAATCCCCCTTGCCCTGCCGGATTAACTCAGGGTTATCTCCCGTTAAATCAATCACTGTGGTTGGATCCATTCCGCAGAAGCCGCCGTCAATTATCAAATCGACCTGATGCTCTAACACATCCCGCATATCGTAAGGATCAGTCATGGGGTATTCCTCGCCCGGCATTAACAAGCTACTAGTCATAATGGGCTCACCCAACTCTTCCAGCAGAGCCAAGGCAATTAAATTATCTGGAACCCGCAGGCCAACGGTTTTACGCTTGGGATGCATCAAGCGGCGCGGCACTTCCGCCGTCGCTTCCAGAATAAACGTGTATGCACCGGGAGTATGATTTTTAATAAGGCGGTAAACCGCGTTATCGACGCGGGCATAGGTTGCCAATTCGGATAGATCGCGGCACATGAGCGTAAAGTTGTGGTCTTTATCGAGCTTACGCATGGTGCGAATGCGATCAAGTGCGTCCTTATCGCCAATGTGACACCCTAGGGCGTAAGCGGAATCCGTGGGATAAACCACTATACCGCCCTTACGAATAATATCTGCCGCCTGCACAATTAAACGATGCTGCGGGTTTTCAGGGTGAATCTGGAAAAACTGAGCCATTAGGTATTCGTCCACGTTAATAAGTCATTCAAGCACTGCGTTATGCAGCAAAACCGAGTAATTCCCATACCGGGCGACAAGTTTCCGGCAGACTGGGAAAAGATCCCAACTCCTGCCAGGCTTGGCCGGGTAAGTGAAAATCACTACCGCAAGAGGCAGCAAGATTATTTGCCGCTGCTATTTTTGCTAAATCTTCCGTCACCGGGTGCGCTTGCATACCACTGACAACCTCCAAAGCATCGCCACCGGCTGCGGCGAAATCTTTAATCAGCGCACACATTTTGGTTCGGGTTAAATCGTATTTACAGGGGTGCGCCAGAACTGCAACACCCCCTGCAGCGTGAATCCAGCCAATGATGGTCGCCATTGCAGGCCACTGGTATTTCACATCTGCCGATTTGCCGGTGCCCAAATATTTTTTAAAGGCCGCATTAATATTGGCAACTGCGCCTACATTGACTAAATATTGTGCAAAATGTGGGCGGCCGACATACGCATTTCCCGCTAAAGCCTGGGCACCTTCGAGGCTTCCCGCAATACCAGCTTTGGCAAGACGCGCTGCAATTTGTTCTGCACGACCAGAGCGCGCATTATTTTGAGCTTCAATTGCTGAATTTAATTCCGCGGAATCGGTCTTAATACCCAAGCCGACAATATGCACGCCACCCTTACCCCATTGGCTGGAAAATTCGATGCCATTTATAAAGGTAATACCACATTCATCAGCGGCTTTTTGTGCCAAATAAAGCCCTGCTATGGTATCGTGGTCGGTTAAAGCCAATACGTCGACTTCGCGTTCTTTCGCTCGCGCAACCAGCATTTCAGGGCTTAAAATGCCATCCGAAAAATGGCTATGACAATGCAGATCAAATTTCACAGGGTCATCTCAAATGGCCTAAAGAATTACTACTGAACCGGGCTAATTTGCCCATTATGACCGAGACTGACGATGACCGATAATTTTTCTGCTGATAATTCTAATAAAGAACCAGCAACCGCTCAGGAAAGCAAATCGCCTCTGACGCCAAAAGCAGCTCCAAAAAAAGAAAATATGCTGATTAATATCCTGATGAATATCATCATCCCCACGTTGATATTAACCAAATTGAGTGGCCCCAACTATTTAGGCCCGGTATGGGGATTGGTCACTGCACTCGCCTTCCCAATTGGCTACGGTTTAAAAGATTTTATTGCCAACAAAAAAATAAACTTTTTCTCAGCTTTGGGAATTGTGAGCGTTTTGCTCACTGGCGGGATTGGTATACTTAAATTACCGACAGAATATTACGCAATTAAAGAAGCCGCCATCCCGGGCTTAATTGGCTTGATGGTATTGATATCCACCAGAACGCGTTATCCGCTGGTTAAAACGTTTATCTACAATGACACCATTCTCAATGTAGAAAAAATTGCAGCAGCCTTAAAAGAGCACCGCAAGGAAGACGCTTTTGAAAAAACCTTGCGCCTTGGTTCTTATTTGTTAGCAGGCTCATTTTTTCTGTCATCAACATTGAATTACATTCTTGCGGAAATGATTGTTAAGAGCCCTGCAGGCACAGAAGCTTTCAATATCGAAGTTGGCAAAATGAATGCCTTAAGCTTCCCTGTTATAGCGCTGCCGTCCATGATTATTATGATTGCAACGCTTATGTATATTTTTCGCAGTATTCGCTTGTTAACCGGACTGACTTTTGAAGAAGTTTTGCACGAAACAAGTAAATAAATAATTAGAGATCGATTTATGCTGTACGCCATTATTAGTGAAGATGTTGTTGATAGTTTGGAAAAGCGCAAACTCGCGCGCCCCGATCATTTAGCGCGTTTGCAATTACTTAAAGATGAGGGGCGCTTAATATTAGCGGGGCCTCACCCCAAAATTGATAATGATAACCCGGGCGACGCCGGCTTTAGCGGTAGCTTGGTTGTTGCAGAATTTAATTCATTGGCAGACGCAGAGGCATGGGCCGCTGTTGATCCCTACGTGGCTGCTGGCGTTTATGCCAAAGTCACTGTCAAACCTTTCAAAAAAGTGTTGCCTTAATTTACAAGGATTCCGCATGAAAAAATTAGCTCTCGCAAGCTTGATTAGCGTTACTGCATTATGCGCAGGTTTTTCATCTGCCAGCTTTGCTGAAGACAGATACGTAACCGATGTGATTTATATTCCATTGCGCTCAGATAAAGATAACCAGGCCACCATCATAAAAAATGGTTTAGCAACCGGCACGCGCTTGAAACTGATTCGCGAAGAAGAAGATGCGAACAAAAACAAATGGGCGCAAGTAATTACCAGTGAAGGTATTGAAGGTTGGGTGCGCAGCCAAAACTTGATTGCAGAACCAACAGCGGCAATGAAGCTGGCGGCATTAACGTCTGGCCCAACCGATATGGTTGAATTGCAAAAACAAAATATTGCGTTAAAAAATGAATTGGATAGCGTTAAAGCAACCTATCAAAGCCTTTCAAAAGAAATGGAAGAAATCCGCAAGTCTCCCACGTCAGATATTAATCTGGAACAAGAAAACCAAAGCATGAATCGTATCAACCAATCATTGCAGGTTGAACGCGATTTATTGCGCGCAGAAAACGACAGATTGCAGAAAAGCGATACTTATCAGCAACGCATTTACGGTGGCGGCCTGATTTTAGCTGGCGTAATACTTTCTTTCATCTTGCAATTGTTCGGCAAGCGTAAGCGCCGTTCCGAGTGGAATTAACACCTGCATGAACACAGCATTAAGCGTAAACCTTAACAAGATTGCTCTTATCCGTAATTCCCGTGAAGGCAACTATCCTGACGTAGTTGCCCACGGAAAAATTTGTTTAGCCGCTGGCGCAGATGGACTCACTGTTCATCCGCGCCCGGACCAACGTCATATTCGCCCACATGATGTTTACGACCTCGCCGAATTATTGAAAGATAATCACAGCGCAGAATTTAATATTGAAGGTAACCCCTTCGCGGAAAAGATCGGCGATTTTCCCGGCTTTATAAAATTGGTTTTAGGCACAAAGCCTGAACAATGCACACTCGTGCCCGATAGCAATGATCAACTGACTTCTGACCATGGTTTTGATTTAAAAAAATCTGGCGAAACTTTAAAGCCTATTCTGGATCAATTAAAAACTGCCGGTGTACGTGTTAGCTTGTTTATGGACCCGGACTTGGAACAAATTGAATTAGCCAAAGCCTTGGGCGCAGACCGCATTGAACTTTATACCGGCCCCTACGCAGAAGCGTTTAAGCACCAGGATGCCAATTTTGAAACTCTCTTCCAGCGCTATTACGCTGCTGCACAACACGCGGCAAAAATTGGTATAGGCTTAAATGCCGGTCATGATTTGAATCTGGATAATCTCGCCCGTTTCCGTACGGTTCCGCAATTACTGGAAGTATCCATAGGTCATGCACTTACCGTAGATGCCATTGCAATGGGCTTGGACAAAGCCGTACGTGCGTACAAAGAAATTTGTACCGCCTAATTTAATACATAAATCCAATGACTAAAAAAACTGACACCAACAATGAGCGTGGCGATAGCCAGGCTTATCTGGAAAAGAAAAAATTCTTTGACGGAATGTTAACTGTTTACGGGCGCAAGCCTGTGCTGGAAGCTTTGCAGGATAAAGCTACCAACATTCATCGCCTGCATTTAGCCGACAGCAATAAATCAGCAGAAATTCTGGATGATATTATCAAACTCGCCGAAGCCAAAGGCGCAGAGATTCTTTACCACAATCGCGCTGCCCTTTCACGCATCTCCAAGAACTCCAGCCAAGACCAAGGTGTCGCCGCTGATTTAATTTGTCGCGGTTTTCAAACCTACGATGATTTTCTCGCAAATAATAAAGGCAAGAAATTCAGATTACTTGCATTAGACGGCGTCAGCAATCCGCAAAACCTGGGCATGATTATTCGCTCAGCTTGCGCTGGCAATATTGATGGAATTCTTCTACCACAACAAGGTAGCGCACAAATTGACCCGCTAGTGATTAAAGCCAGCGCAGGCACTGTATTTCGCGCGCCTATTTTACGCTGCAAAAATTTAGCGGCGGCGCTCAAGGATTTTAAAGCTGAGAACAGCCTTGTGTGTGCACTCTCATCTCACGCCAATACTGTACTGAAAGATTTTAATCCTCAAGAAGCCTGCGTTTATGTTCTCGGCAATGAAACTGAAGGCGTATCCAAAGAGGTAGCTCAGCTTTGTAACGCCAGCATTCGCATTCCTATGAACAATGGCGTTGAATCCTTAAACGTTGCAGTGACAGCTGCGCTCATCGCTTTCTCGGTTTAAATCCTTTTAGTGAAAATTGATTTGATCGTTTGCATTTTTTTTGTAAGGAATCAGATTACTTCCCTGCACAGTGTTAGCAAAATCCTCAACCGAACTAACGTTCATGTAATTTCGCGCAATGACACTAAAAGCACTCACACCTGAATAAAGCTGCAGTATTTCATTTTCTTTCACCACCGTATTTTTTACGTAAGCGATAGTCAACGCATCGTAACTTTTTGTTGGCGCAGCCGATTTAAGCTCTATGTGGTTTTGCGATATTTCAACATTATCCAAAGCAAAGTTAGTATTTCCAATCACGTAAATTGCCGACCTTACTGTGTAGGCACCCGAATCATCACCCGAACTGAATCGATTTTTGGTAATTACAATATCCTTGGCTTGCAGCTGTAAATTATCGAAAGTGCGAACAAGAATCCCCAAGGTGAAATTGATGATGTCATTATTTTCAATGCGCACATGGCTTGCGTCCGAGCGGAAACCATAATTATCTTTTTTAGGCTGACCGTTATCTAATTGCGAACCGGGAATTATGCTCGCATCCAAATAATTGTCGTGAGCATAAATAGTCGCCGCAGTATCGGGCGCTGTTGAAGGCGGCAAAAAGATATAGTGCTCCTCAATAAAGTTTTGTGTTTTGTTGCGATAAACCTCTAAACCATAAACATTGCCGAGAAAAAATCCATCCATAGCTCTTTTAGAAACTGTGTTAGCCAAATTCTTATCACCACTAAAACCATCTGCAAAGTTGTGATGTACTTTCACATCATTACACAAGCCATTGGCGTTATCGAACAGCCACACAAACACTGCAGGAGTGGTACCAAACTTTGACTCATCGTGGCCCCGCGGCGCTAAGAATTCGTTGTGCGCTATATTCAACCCATTGAGTCCTTGCCCCTGTAAAGCGCCACCAAAACCGATAAATTGATTGTCTGAAACATCTGCACCCACCATATTTTGTACACCAGTGCCCTGCAAAAATAAACCGTATTGATATTCGGTTTGCGCGGGTGCGTGATTGCTTACAAAGCTCACATTATAAATTTTGAAATTCGTGACTTTGCTATAAGCATAAAGATACATAAGTGTAGATTTCGTATTCAGGCTGGTGACCAATTTACTGCTAGCACCATCACCAAAAATAACTGCATTGTTCCAACCACCAATACTGGCAGTGAGCAATCGATCGCTGTTATTTACATTGGTCGCCTGATTGCAGATATAGGTTCCTGCAGGTATGTATAAATGTTTGGCTTGCGTTTTTGCAGATGCTAAAGCTGCATTAATAGCTGCAGTATCATCAGTTACGCCATCACCTCTGGCTCCAAAATCTTTCACATTAACAAATTGGGATGTAACAGGGACAACTGAATATTCAGGATAAACACTGGTACACACAAAATTATTTTGGCCACTTTTTTTGACCGCCACTGAAAAATGATGATGGCCAAGCTCAAGCGGAGTACCAAACTGCAATTGCAACTTATCGCTCACGCTAATTGATCTTGCTATATCTGCCCCTTCACATTCAGTCTCTTTATAAATGCGCAACTCATCACCCACATCTAAATTTTTAATGGTGAGTTTGGGTTGTGTCGCTGTACCTGTTGCCACATCAAAAGCAGCTGTTATATCAGCTACAACAAAATGATTTGCTGAACTGGAGGAAGAAGAAACACTACTTTTGGAAGATGATGACAAGGAAGACGAACGCGAACTACTTGTTGATGACAAGGTAGAATTCAATGAAGATGATAAAGCACTACTGGACTGAGAAGACGCAGAACTACTTACCGAAGAGCTAGTGGAATTAACCAAGCTGGACGAACTGCTGGATTCGCTGGACGAACTGGTTGCAACCAGACTGGAAGAACTCGAACTAGAAACAGACTTCGAACTACTGGATTTTATAGAGCTCGTAGAAACAGAACTTGCTGAAGTTGAATTCTTTGGGGATTCAGGCGTATTACCGCCACCAAAACTACCACCTCCTCCGCCACCGCCTCCACAAGCAGACAGAAAAATAGATAGGGCAATTAGCAAACCAAATCGAGTCAGGAATGTGTTCATATTCTTTTCCGTTTTTTATTTTCAAAAAAATCTAGTACGGAAAAAAACAAAAATCATGGAGGTTTACAAATCATTAATTCCTTTTGTGACAGCCTAATCAATAATCCCTGCTAACCACAAATAAACCAGAGGTTGCATAAGGCCTGCAACCTCTGGCCAGACAAGCATTACAACTTGTAGCCGTCTTCTTCATGCAGACTGATGTCTAAACCAACAGACTCTTCATCTTTGGTAACACGCAAGCCATTAGTCAGCAAGCTCGTCACCTTCAACAGCAAATAAGTTACCGCAACACTGAAGACCAAGGTTGCCACAATACCGATAACTTGCACTTGCAATTGTTGGCCAATGCTTTCGATTCCAGCAGCAAAGCCCAAACCGCTAAACGCGCCTAATTGCGTAGATGCAAAAATACCGGCCATAAAAGTTCCGATAATCCCGCCCACACCGTGAACAGGGAATACGTCGAGCGAGTCATCGATTTTCCACACACGCTTAACCAATTGCGTCATGAAGAAACAGATAACACCAGCTACCAAGCCAATCACAATCGCGCCGCCAGGACCAACATAACCTGATGCAGGAGTGATAGTGCCGAGACCTGCAACCATACCTGTCACAATACCCAGCACGCTTGGCTTTCTGAACTTCATCCATTCAATACTCATCCACGCCAGCGCACCTGCCGCTGCAGATAGATGTGTAACCAACATCGCCATTGCGGCGTTACCGTTCGCTGCCAATGCACTGCCTGCGTTAAAGCCAAACCAACCCACCCAGAGAATACCCGCGCCGGTCACCACCATAGTCATGTTGTGTGGTGGCATGGCAACAGTCGGGAAACCATTACGCTTGCCAATCACCAGAGCAGCAACCAAAGAGCCAACACCAGCGGTGATATGTACGACGGTACCACCCGCAAAATCGAGCAAGCCCATTTTGTACAACCAGCCAGAGCTGCTCCACACCCAGTGGCAAACCGGTACGTAACATAGCAGCAACCACAGAGCCGAGAAAATCAACATGGAAGAGAACTTCAAGCGCTCAGCATAAGCACCTACGATCAACGCAGGTGTAATCACCGCGAAAGTCATTTGGTACATAGCAAACAGGGTTTCGGGGATATCGCCCCACAAATCATCCTTTTTGATGGACGCAAGGAAAACCTTGCTGAAATCGCCGATGTATTCATTGCCTGGCCCAAACGCCAGGCTGTAGCCAACAATAACCCACAATAAGGAGGCAATAGCGGCTATAGCAAAGCATTGCATCAACACCGACAGCACGTTTTTAACGCGCACCAAACCCGCATAAAACAACGACAAGCCTGGCAAAGTCATAAACAATACCAAAGCACTCGCGGTCAGCATCCAGGCTGTATTGGCATTATTGAGTACAACAGGTGCCGTTTCTGCTGTAGCCAGTTGGCTCACCGACATAACTGCCGCAGCCAGGGATAAACAAATGGTCTTCTTCATAATCACACCTTATGTTTTTTGTCCGCTACTGAGCGTGCGAACTTTATAGAGTGATAAAACTGCCCCAATTTGATTCAACGACTATTATTTTTAGCCAGAATTTTCGAGATCGGGATTGAAATTGCTGGTTAATTAACCTTTAAAACCCCATTTTTGGGCAAGAAAGATAAATTATTTCGCAGGCATGAGGCGTGAGCACAAACCATACCACATATTTTTTATTATATTTTTCAATAAGTTATTATCACAACAAAATCGGCCAACATTCTTTTTTGCACCATTTTAAATCACTCAAAATATCACAGGCACAAAATTGAAACATTTTATCTTCAGATTCTAAATTTACGCACAGCGGCTTTCACTTTAGCTTCAGCCTCCAAATCTTCTGCGTAAGCCCATTGCTCGTAAAGCTCGATGAATCCCTGTAGCGGAATCGCCCAATTGGGCTTGGACAAAATAACGCGATCAATAAAAGCGCGTGGTGTTTCAGTGGATTGGGGGGCAAAACCAGCGCCTTTAAGTTTTTTACACAATTGTAGATACACTCGCGCAGTTTCCGGCAACTCCTGTTTGCTAGAGCGAAAAATCAGTAACACAAATAGCAAAACCCCAAAGCCGCCGCCCGTCAGCACCATCAAGACAGCAATGCGCATGGGCGAGACATCTCCCAACAACTTTTCTAGAAGCGACGCCTGCGAGCTTGAATCGTAATTCATAACCCACTGTATCCACGTCAGGTTTACCGCATCCCACTGCTCGCGCACAAGTGACAACAATTTAAAAGAAGAACCAAAAGGCTTGGCCAAAAATTGTTGATCTGTTGCCGATAATGATTGCTCGATTCCTTTTTGCACACGCTCAGGCGCAACGGCGGCGGTAGGATCAAACATAACCCAACCGCGCCCATCCAACCACACCTCCGCCCAGGCATGGGCATCGCGTTGGCGAACCGCGAGCGAGTTATCGACTGAATTGATATCGCCCCCCTGATAACCGACGACGACCCGTGCAGGAACTCCCGCTGCGCGCATAAAAAATACAAAGCTGCTGGAAAAATGTTCGCAAAATCCCTGACGCGTGTTCCATAAAAAATCGTCGACCGTATCGACACCTAGAGGCGGCGGCTTAAGTGTGTAAAAGAAACTCTGGCGATAATATTCAAAGAGTTTGGCAATGAGTTTTTCTGTACTGCCAGTTTCCGCCAACCACTCCTGCGCGCGCTCGCGCGTTTTAAGGTTACCGTTCTTAGGTAGCTGTTTATTTTGCTCAAGCTCCTCTGCATCTATTTCGTTGAGCTGGTAAGTCAAGGATGAAACCACGTGATAACCCATGCGCTCTATAACAGGATCAAAGGCTCGCAAACGCATATCGCGTGCAAAAGCAAGATTGCGCGACCAGGATTCCGGCGCAGGCAAAGCATAGAGCCAGGATTGCATACTTGCCTCTGCAATCACATCGTACTCAACCCGGTCAGCTTTATACTCAAGGTGTGAGCGCAAATTATCGCTAGCCTGATTGAAATAGTTTCCAGATTTCTGCTCGCGGCTTTGCGACCATTTTTTTCCATCAAAAAGCGAGAACACCAAGCTACGCCAGTAAAGCTTTTCTCGCGCAGGTATTTCAGTTGCAAAACTAACGCGAAACGCCAACTCATTAGATTCCATTAATTCGGTAAAATCACCGGGAGACATTGAATCGCTCATACCCGTCTTCGCTTGCAAAGGTGTTGGCACCGCCCAAAAAGAGCCAAGACGAGGAACCACTACAAACAGCAAAATCATAAATGGAATTGCTTGCAGTAAAATTGCAATGCTTGGGCGAATATTTCGCCAAATGGAATCGTGTTCAGATTGCCTGTAGAGCTGCATAAGAGTTGCGCATAAAAGCGATAGACAACCAAAACCATAAAAGGCAGCAAGAAAGTGATTAAAGGCTATAAACTGCGCGGCCAAAATAAAAAACGCAATAAAGATGAGCAGCACAAAATCTTTTTTATTTTTTAACTCTAACAACTTTAACGTGAATCCAATGATGAGAAGGCTCACCATAGATTCAAATTTAAAACCCGATCCCAAACTAAAAAATAAACCCGCACAGCAAACAAAAACCAAAATCGTTTTTTTCAGTTTCCCCGGATAATTCCACGCGCCTTGAAAAATTCTCCAGCGCCAAAACGCGACCATTATCCAAACCAAGGCAATCCAGGCGGGTACAGTTACAAAATGGGGAGCCAAAATAAAAACTTGCACGCAAAGCAACCATGCCAAACCTGTGCGGGATATAGGTTGTTCTTGTGCAGGGGACTTTTTAAATATCATTAATCCTCCTGCACCCAACCGAATAGAGCCAAAGCTGTTAAGGCATTTAGCCGATGCACATCACCCGTACCACGCTCGATGGTTTGGTTCGGTAAACGCAAACCAAATTCAATATTGCTATCCGCAAAATAATTTACCCAATAAGTTAAATTTGATAATGCCAATTCAGTATCGTGAGTATTCAGCGCCTGCCAATCCAACCAATAATGTTCGCTTTGTAAAGCGCGATAGTCTTTAAGATGCAGACCAGCACCACGCGCATATTGTTTCCACGCGATTTGTGACAAAGGTGAACCCGGTTGGTAATTTTGAAAGCCCTGAAACTCGTCACCGCGCTGCATTGACACGTAAATGCCTTCATCGCCCTGTCCCGGCCCTAAAGGTGGTTGATCGCAGGCGATAGGTTTTGGAAAAATCAAAGCGCGATGATGAAGATCTATGTATGCCCACGCACGAATTAAACCGAATGGAAAATAACTTTTTAAAACTATGCGCGGCAACTTTAACCATCCGCGATGCCGCGCCGGTAAATTCAGACGAACCTGTGTGACTTTCCCTGCAATGACATCAGCTCGAATCGGATCAAAGTCAGCATTAACTCGCAATAAAAGACCGTGATGATCATTCAGATATGAAGAACTAATTTCAATATCAAAGGAAGCCACATCACCAACCGCAGCGTGTTGAATAGCATCGGGTATGAAAATTAAACCGAGGAGATTTTTAAAAGCGTGAATAACAGATACCAACATCACGCTGGTTAAAAAAAAGGATAAACCTAAAATTAAATTATTTTGGTAATTGGTGCCCAAAATCCAGATAAGCAGAATCAATACTAAAAAAGCGGCGCCTTGCTTACTGGGAAACACATAAATCGTACGATGCTGCAGCACAACCTGGTTTGCCCGCGGCGATCTTTTGCTAATCCAACGCTGAAAATATTGATCGATCTGGGACAAGAGGTAAATCCTCTGCAAAAATTAAACAGCTATTGAACCGCTAGTTGTTCACCACTGGCACAGAAGATAATATTTTTTTTACCAGTAAATCCTGTCCTATTTGATGTGCAGCATTGCCTTTAGCAATAATGCGGTGAGACACAACTGCTGAAAATAAATATTGTACGTCCTCGGGGACCACATAGGCTCGCTCATGCATGAACGCCCAGGTTTTTGTCGCTTTGATGAGTGCCATGGCACCGCGGGGAGAAAGCCCCACAACTATATCGTCTGACGTGCGAGTGTAATGCACTAGACGTTGAACATAATCTACCAGGCTATCTGAAACTTTTACCGCGCTGATTGCACGTTTTATTTCTGGAATTTTGTCGGGAGTTAAGCACACGCGCAGTTGCGCCAATTGATCACGTGGATCACCACCTTTGAATAAAAGCTTTTCAGTTTCAGCATCTGGATAACCTAAACTAATGCGCATCAGGAAACGATCCAGTTGCGATTCAGGCAAAGGATAGGTGCCCATTTGTGACATAGGATTTTGCGTAGCAATCACAAAAAAAGGCTGCGGCAACTCGTAGGTCGTCCCTTCATTAGTGACTTGTCGCTCTTCCATGGATTCCAGCAAAGCACTTTGGGTCTTTGGTGTGGTTCGATTGATTTCATCGGCCAATAAAACTTGCGTAAATATAGCGCCTTTATGAAACGTAAATTTCTGCTGCTGCGGATCAAAAATAGATAAACCCAAGATATCCGCTGGCAACATATCGCTGGTGAATTGCACACGGTTATAAGTTAAACCCAACACTTTTGCGAGCGCGTGGGAAAGCGTGGTTTTACCCATACCGGGTAAATCTTCAATCAAGAGATGGCCATCTGCCAAGAGGCAAGCCAAGGCGAGTTTTATCTTCTCATCTTTACCAAGAAGAACTCTGCCAATTTCATTTACAAGTGTTTCAATGAATTTTCTCACAGCGAATCCTTCTGGTTTGAATCAGGAGTATTGAGAAAAGGGTTGTCACCCTCGCCTATTGCGAAAGTGACTTTTTGATTAAATGGAATTTAATCCGCGCTCTAGATCTGCAATTAAATCTTTTACAGACTCCAGACCCACTGAAATACGAATCAAATTTTCAGTTATACCTGCTTCGATTTTTTGCTCAGGCGTCAAGCGGCCATGAGTTGTTGTCGCAGGGTGAACTATAGTGGTTTTAGTATCGCCAAGATTGGCAGTAAGCGACATAATTTTTGTTGCATCAATAACTTTCCATGCAGCTTCGCGTTCACCCTTTACGCGAAACGATAAAACACCACCAAAAGCAGATTGTTGTTTTGCAGCAAGTTCATGCCCCACATGTGAAGGCAAACCTGCGTAAAACACTTTTTCTACTTTAGGGTGCGCATGCAACCATTGCGCAAGTGCAAGTGCGTTACTGGAATGAGCTTCCATACGCAAACGCAAGGTTTCCAGACCTTTTAAAAAAATCCACGCATTAAATGGACTCAAGCTTGGGCCAGCGCTGCGAATAAATCCAAGCACTTCGTCTACCAATACTTTTGGTCCAGCCACTACGCCACCTAAACAACGGCCTTGGCCATCAATATATTTGGTTGCGGAATGCACAATTAAATCTGCACCTAGCTCCAACGGACGCTGCAAAGCGGGTGTGCAGAAACAATTGTCCACCACCAACAAGGCAGTGTGCTTGTGAGTGATATTTGCCAAGCGTTCTATATCTATCACATCACATAAGGGATTTGATGGCGTTTCAACAAACACAATTTTTGTCGCGGGTGTAAAAGCAGCTTCCCACGCGGCGTAATCAGTTGGCGCAACAAATGTTGTTGTGACGCCAAACTTCTGCATAAATTTGGTGAACAAAACGGTGGTGGTACCAAACACACTGCGTGAGCAAACAATGTGATCACCTGTTTTTAGCAATGCAATGCAAGTGCTTAGAATGGCAGCCATGCCTGATGAAGTACCAACGGCAGATTCTGCACCTTCAAGCGCAGCAATGCGTTCTTCAAATGCACGCACCGTTGGGTTGGTATAACGCGAATAAACATTGCCGGCTTGCGCGCCAGAAAAACGCTCAGCAGCTTCTTGCGCGCTGCCGAATACGTAGCTTGATGTCAGGAATAAAGCTTCGCTGTGCTCACCCTCATGAGTGCGCACCTGACCCGCACGCACGGCCAGGGTATCAAGTTCGTATTGCAAAAGTTCTTGTTCAAAATGTTCCATTAGCTTAAGCCTGTATCAAATATGGTCACTAATAATGTACGACTAAATTAACCAAAAACCAAACACCACTTTAGTGCCCATCTTTATATTTACTCCAGCTTAGGACTTGCGATGCTTTTCTGCCTCGGCGCGAGCTTCACGCATTTTCTTCAATGCAAGCTGCGTGCTGTTACGCATACGGCTTAAAGCCAAGGTTAATTGATGGATTTCGTTATGAGTATTGAGATCAATACCAGCAGTATCCACTGGTGTGTCTTTGCCGGTTGATACCTCATGGGCAACTTCAGTTAGCTTTTTAATAGGCGATATAATTGCAGCGCGAACAAACCAGAGTGCGATGATAAAAGGCACAAGAATCAAAACAATTTCTTTTATACCAACAAAATTCAAGGCCTTCATATACAGCGGATTAGCAGGGATGCTTACGCTAATCACACCAGCAACGTCACCTTCTTTAAATCCAAAACCGTGTTCAGATCCATAACGCTTGATAACATCTTCCGGCGCTTTTGCTGGATCACCATGACAAGAAATACAAGATGCCTTGTGATAAATCGTTTGCGCAAAACGGTATTGTCCATCGACAAATTCGGAGTACTCAGCTGCACCGGTTTTGGTTACGATTGCCAAGGCCGTTTTTTCAAAGTCGTCCGGAGCATTAACTGGATTCATCACATTTTGTGATGTCATATGGAATTTGGCCGGCGAAGAAGATTTTGCAACCACTTCTGAAAATTCACGTTGTGCCAAAGCCGGGTTCTTGGAATAGAAATGCACAAATCCTTCTTCATCAATATTTTCACATGAAGCTTTGTACAATTCCTGGCTCAGAAAACTTTCTTTACTGCCCTCCTTTACCCAAACCCTGCCATTTTGTGCGACCCACGCACCAAATGACTCAACGTTAGAAACCACCGTTTTAGCTTGGGATTTAAGTTCCTGCTGATAAATATTTTGCAGCATAAAATAATAAGCCAAGGTGTTTAGGCTCACTATTAGCAAAAATAAAGCGACGAATTTTGCGGAGATAGATATCTTATTCTTTTTCATTCCATACATCCTTACAACGAGGTTTAGTCTTATTAGTTTGTATTATTATTGAAGCAACAATTTTTCTGCTTTTTGTAAAAACACCTGGCGTTCAGAATTGGCATCTAATTGTTCGCCCAGTGCCAAGGCATAATGACGAATGGCTGCCGGGCCAAATTTTCCGCTAGCAAGCCACTGGTCAAATACATCTTGCGATATATCCTGACCAATAGGCCCTACAAATTCAGCGAACAAATCATTTAACTGCAAAACCAATTGTCTTGCAGCCGGCGATAATTTTTTTAAACCTGAGTGATCTACCATTTGGGTTCCTTGATCATTAAAAAATTAAACACAATAAATAGATCAACTCATAGATGCGCCGTTGTGAAGCCCCATAGGCGCATCAGTAGGCTTACCGGTTTTTTTATTGGATTTAGCGGAGTCATTACGCGCCGCGGCTACCCTATCCAAATATTCCTGGGTTACATCGCCACCAATATATTCGCCAGTAAATACGGCACAATCGAATTCGGTCACTTTGCTGTTACCTTCGGTAGATGCTGCAATCAAATCCGTTAGATCTTGATAAATTAACCAATCAGCGCCGATTTCTTTACACACCTCTTCGTCAGTACGACCGTGTGCAATTAATTCAGATGTGGTTGGCATATCAATGCCATACACATTCGGATATTTCACCGCCGGTGCTGCAGACGCGAAATACACTTTGCGCGCACCTGCATCGCGGGCCATCTGGATAATTTGTTGGCAGGTAGTCCCGCGCACAATTGAATCATCCACTAACAACACATTCTTGCCTTTGAATTCCAATTCGATAGGATTCAATTTTTGGCGTACAGATTTTTTACGTTGTTGCTGACCGGGCATAATAAATGTGCGGCCGATGTAACGATTTTTTACCAAACCTTCACGAAACTTCACGCCGAGTTTTTGTGCAAGCGCTTGCCCTGCTACACGGCTTGAATCCGGAATTGGGATCACTACATCAATATCGTGATCGGGTCTTTCACGCAGAATTTTATCCGCTAATTTTTCGCCTTGACGTAAGCGCGCTTTGTAAACCGAAATACCATCCATAATGGAATCAGGGCGCGCAAAATATACGTGCTCAAAAATACAAGGAGCCAAACGCGAATGCTTGGCGCACTGACGGCGATGCAGTTGCCCGTCTTCAGTGATATAAATTGCTTCGCCAGGTGCAACGTCGTCGATCAAATGAAAGCCTAAAACATCCAGCGCAACGCTTTCAGAGGCAACCATATATTCAACACCCGCTTCGCCTTCGCGCGAGCCGTAAACCAGAGGGCGAATACCATTCGGATCGCGGAAGGCAATTAAGCCATAGCCGGCAATCAGGGTGACAACCGCATAACCACCGCTAATACGGTTGTGTACGCCGCTTACCGCCGCAAAAATATCATCCGGTGTTGGTTTTAATTTGCCTTGTAATTGTAGTTCGTGGGCGAACACATTGAGCAGTACTTCTGAATCCGAATCTGTATTTACGTGACGCAGATCCGTTTTAAATAAGTCTTCGCTGAGCTTTTCGGTGTTGGTGAGGTTACCGTTGTGTGCCAGCGCTATACCGTAAGGCGAATTCACGTAGAAAGGTTGAGCCATGGCAGGACCAGAGCTACCTGCAGTTGGATAGCGAACGTGACCAATCCCCATATTTCCAACTAAACGCTGCATATGGCGCGTTCTAAATACATCTTGCACCAGACCATTGGCTTTTTGTTGCGCCATGCGGCCATCCTGACAGGTCACTATACCAGCAGCGTCCTGACCGCGATGTTGGAGTATGGTTAGTGCATCATACAACTGAACGTTGACATCGCGCTTACCCACAATACCTACAATGCCGCACATACTTGCTCACCTTTAATAAATCGAAAACGTGGTTAAAATTCTGGTTAAAAAGCTTTGCTAACTATTCTACACGCTGTTGTTTACACAGCTGTTGTTTCAGGTTTTTTTAATAAACCGACAACCCAGGCAGTAATGCCATTAATCCCGTTTTGCACCGCTGCCTGGTAAGGTGAAAAATAAGGGATTAGTTGAGATTGCTGATACCAGGGGTCTTTAGTAATCGCTACGTAATTAGGTACGTAAATCAAAAAGATCATTATCACGAGTAGCCCGCGTACAAATCCAAACACCGTGCCCAGCAGGCGATCTGTACCTGATAAACCTGTCGCTTTTACAATAAGGCCAATCAAAAAATTTAGGAGGGCGCCGATTAGCAATACCCCAATAAAGACCAACAAAAAGGCCGCCATAGCCCGCAATGAAGGTGTAGATATTGTGTTAACAAGAAAAACTTCAAGACGGTGGCTGAACACATTGGCAACAACCAAGGCTACAACCCAGATGACAAGCGACAAGGCTTCTTTGATAAAACCGCGCGCGAGGCTGATAACACTGGATAGCGTCAAAACAATCACTATGGCCCAATCTGCCCAATTCATGCGCCGGAATTCCCCGCTTCACTAAGGAGGCGCATTTTAACAGAGCCGTCCCATATCAAACAGCTCTTTAACCACAAGTTTACTAGTGACATTCGCGATTGTTCGACACCTGATCACTTACGGCTGGAAGCGCATAACCATGGATTTCACCTTAAGGCGCTTATCCATTTGCTCTTTAAGTGCCTGGGCTTGTGCCCTATCCAACTTGGGGCCTATATAAACGCGGCTAATCGAACTGTTGCCACTAGTCGTTGTACGCACGTAGGCCTTTTGCCCATCGGCCTGCAAATCATCACGCAATTTATTGGCAGCCTCTTTAGTCGTAAAACTACCGACTTGAACCACCCAGGCATCTGGCAAACCTTGCTGATTTAAAGGCATTGCAGGCACTGAAGAAGCATGTGCAACTGTTGCTTTGACGGACGAAGCCGTAGAACTTGTGCTGGCAGACGAAGCGGCAACTGCCGGGGATTGCTCGGGCGCAGCTTCCGTGGGTGCAAACATAGTTTCAGGTGCAGGCGCCGGTTCTATATTGGGAACGGGTTGTGGCGATTTGAATTCTTCTGCTACCAAATTCGGGCGGGCAGGAATCTGGGATTTGGTGTTGACCTGGTAATCTTTCTTCTCCTTAAAGAAGCTGGGCAGCAGCAACACTGCTACGGCGGCCAATACTGCCGCGCCGATTAACCGATGCTTTAATGTGTATCTCACAGTGGACCTCGAGAAGCTTGTGTATCCGCCGACAATAAAAAATCCAACGCAGCGGCAACGGTGAAGAAAGAACCAAATACCACTACGCGATCTTGTGGTTGGGCCTGCGCCAAAACGCTGCCCATCAGCTGGTTTATATCGCCAGATTGTTTAACCTTGGCATTCAATGATAATAAATTTTCAGATAAAGCTTGAGTGCTGGCGGCACGCGGAATATTCGATAAATCCAGTAAAAACCATTCATCCACCACAGCAACCAAATTCGCCAAACTGGCAATGCGATCTTTGTCGCTCATCATAGCGGCTATAGCGAAAGTATTTCCGGCTACAGGCTCGGCAGTCAAACGCTTGGAAAAATATTCTGTTGCGGCAGGATTATGAGCAACATCCAAAATAAATTCGCGATTTTGATAAACAATTTTTTGAAAGCGGCCTGGCAAATTTAAATTCAATAATGTTTTTTCAATGTATTCAGGCGCTAATTCAACATTTAATAATTTTATTGCTTGCAAGGCAGCAGCCATGCTTGGCAAAGGTAAATGGGGAGCGCGCATGGCTGGTAAATGTACATCATCACCTAACGCCGTTTTACCTTGCCAAAGCCAGGACTGCCCATGCTCACTGAATGAAAATTCTTTTCCAATGAAATGGGCATGTGTATTTAATTGTTTTGCAAGATCCAGGATTGTTTGTGGAGGATGTTCATCAGCGCAAACAAACAATTGTTGATCGCGCAAAATCCCTGCTTTTTCTCGCCCTATAACTTCGCGGTTGTCACCTAACCAATCTTGATGATCAATAGCAATCGATGTAATGACCGCGACATCTGCATCAATAATATTGACTGCATCGAGCCGCCCACCAAGGCCAATCTCTAACACCATGCAATCAACATTGTGTTGCTTGAAAATTTCGAGTGCGGCCAAAGTGCCATATTCAAAATAGGTAAGGCTAATTTCGTTCGCATGAGTTGAGGAGCCACAAGCATCCGCAATTTTTTCGAAGGCTGCGCAAATAAATTCATCGGCAACTGGCTTGCCGTTTATTTGGATTCGTTCATTGTAATGCAGTAAATGTGGCGAGGTATAAACTCCCACATTGAAATTGGCAGCGTGCAACAAAGCCGCCGTTGCCGTAACGCAAGAACCCTTACCATTAGTTCCTGCAACAGTAACAACTTTTGCATGGGGTTTAAGTAAATCTAATCGCGCAGCAACTTGGCGAATGCGATCTAAACCAAGATCAATTTCTTTAGGATGGCTTTGTTCAAGCCACCCCAACCAATCTGCTAATGACGTGAATCTCATAGAGAGAATTAATTCAACACGGGCTGACGAGTAAATTTAGCGAGGAGAGAAGCGAGTTTATCGCGCATATCGCGGCGGTGAATAATTAAATCGATAGAACCGTGGTCCAACAAAAATTCTGCACGCTGAAAACCTTTCGGTAATTTTTGACGAATGGTTTGTTCAATAATGCCAGGACCAGCAAAACCTGCACGAGCACCTGGTTCTGCTACGTTTAAATCACCAAGCAACGCCAAACTCGCAGAAACACCACCGTAAACGGGGTCAGTCATTACCGAAATATAAGGCGTACCTTGCATTTTCAAACGTTCAATCACTGCCGATGTTTTTGCCATTTGCATAAGCGAAATAAGCGCTTCTTGCATGCGGGCACCACCAGTGGCAGAAAAGCAGACTAATGGAATATTTTCTTTCAAGGCTATAGTTGCAGCGCGCGTGAATTTCTCACCGACTACATAGCCCATCGAACCGCCGTGAAACGCAAATTCAAAAGCAACTGCAACTATCGGCATACCTTTTAGTTCACCGCGAAACGCGACCAGAGCATCTTTCTCGCCAGTTTCTTTTTGTGCTGCAGTTAAACGGTCTTTGTATTTTTTGATATCTTTAAATTTCAAACGGTCAATTGGTTCAACTTCTACGGCCAATTCTTTACGATTTTGCGGATCAAGAAAAATATCCAACCGTGCGCGAGCGCGAATACGCATGTGATGGTCGCATTTTGGACACACATCAAAATTTTTCTCAAGTTCAGGCTTGTACAAAACCGCATCGCACTTAACACATTTTTCCCACAAACCTTCGGGAACTTTGTTAGAGCGTTTGGCTTCTGAACGCGCTGCAACACCGGGAATAATTTTTTCTAACCAACTCATCGTGAAATCTCTTTTGGTTGTAGTTTTTACTCTCGGCGGTTAGAGCTCCGCAAGCTCTAACTACCGATTCACATAATTTCTTCGGGATTAGAGCGAATCAATCGCGGTGCGAATACCGCCAATAATTTCGCCAACTGCGCCTGCAATCACCGCGGGTGATTGACCTTCAAGCGAACCCATTTTTTCGACCAATACGCTGCCAATAACAACGCCGTCTGCCAATTGCGCAACTGATTTTGCTGTGGCTGGATCTTTAATTCCAAAACCAACACATACCGGCAAATCGGTTAGCTCACCGAAAGATGCAAGTTTGGATTTAACATCATCAACATCCAAATGGCCCGCACCGGTTACGCCTTTTAGTGAAACGTAATACAAAAATCCGCTCGCGTGCTCTGCGATTCTGCGTGCGCGCTCAACAGTCGTTGTTGGGGCGAGCAGGAAAATATTATCCAAACCAACCGCATCTAGAGCACCTTTTAAAACCACAACTTCTTCTGGCGGTAAATCTACGGTAAGCAAACCATCGACACCGGCCTCAGCGGCGGCTTTTGCAAAAGCTTCGTAACCAAAACGCTCAACAGGGTTTGCATAACCCATCAATACGATAGGTGTTGTGCTATTGGTTTTGCGAAACTCTCTCACCAAATCCAATGAGCCTGTAAGACTCGTCTTGTGTACCAAAGCGCGCTCGTGGCCTTTTTGAATCACTGGCCCTTCCGCCATTGGATCAGAAAAAGGTACGCCAAGCTCAATTACATCCACACCTTTGCCAACCATTTCATGCATGGTTGGCAATGTTACTTCTGGCTGTGGATCACCATTGACAATGTAGGCGACTAAAAGTTTTTTATCGGCCGCTTTTGCATCGGCTACACGTTGTTGAATACGACTCATCACTTATTTTCCTGTTCTGTTTTCTGCGTATGGCTTTAGACGGTGATACCGCCTATTGTTAAACGGTAATACCGTCCAAGGCAGCAACAGTGTGAATATCTTTATCGCCACGACCAGAAAGGTTGACGATGATGATTTGGTCTTTGCTCATGGTTGGTGCCAGTTTTTCAGCGTAAGCAATTGCGTGGCTGGATTCTAATGCCGGCATAATGCCTTCAGTCAGCGTTAGCTTACGGAAAGCAGCAAGAGCTTCGTCGTCATTGATAGCTACGTAATTGACGCGGCCAATGTCTTTTAGCCATGAATGCTCAGGGCCTACGCCTGGGTAATCCAAACCAGCTGATACCGAATGGGTTTCAATAATTTGGCCGTTCTCATCTTCCATTAAGTAAGTACGATTGCCGTGCAAAACACCGGGGATACCCACACTCAGGGGAGCGGCGTGCTTGCCTGTTTCAATCCCCAAACCACCCGCTTCCACACCGTACATTTTTACGGAAGTATCGGTCAGGAACGGATGGAATAGACCGATTGCGTTTGAGCCTCCGCCTACGCAGGCAACGAGAGCATCAGGTAAGCGACCCGCTTGCTCCAAACATTGGCGACGTGCTTCACGACCAATAATGGATTGAAAATCGCGCACTAATTGAGGATAAGGATGCGGACCCGCAGCCGTACCGATGATGTAGAAAGTATCATCCACATTGGTTGCCCAATCGCGCATGGCTTCGTTCATGGCATCTTTCAAAGTGCGTGAACCTGATGTCACCGGAAAAACTTCTGCACCCAGCAACTTCATGCGGTAAACGTTCAGGGTTTGACGCTTGATATCGTCCAAGCCCATATAAACGCGGCATTTTAAGCCCAAACGCGCAGCAACAGTTGCAGTCGCAACACCGTGCTGACCAGCGCCGGTTTCAGCAATCACTCTGCTCTTGCCGGTAAATTTTGCCAACAAAGCCTGGCCGATAGTGTTATTTACTTTGTGCGCGCCCGTGTGGTTTAAGTCTTCGCGCTTAAGGAAAATCTGAGCGCCGCCCAATTCGCGGGTCCAGCGCTCGGCAAAATAAAGGGGAGATGGACGGCCAACATAGTGAGCCATATCTTTGTCAAACTCGGCTTGAAACGCTGGGTCATCTTTCAAACTGAAGTAGATTGATTCAAGCTCGTCGAGTGCGTGAATGAGGGTTTCTGAAACAAACCGGCCGCCATAGGGACCAAAATGGCCTTCGGCATTGGGAAAACTACTGTAATCAATATCGCTCACTGCTTTATCACCTTATTCAAGTAGTAAATCTAATAAAAGAGCAATTCGCTCGTTACTCCGCTCAGGCATTCCGGGCGTTGTAAATAAATTGTTCGACTTTATGTGCGTCTTTTTTACCGGGCGAGGACTCAACCCCACCGCTGACATCTACCCCATAAACGTGGGTAGACCGGATTGCCGAAGCGACATTTTCAGCGGTTAAACCGCCGGCTAATACGATTGGCCGAGGCGACTGGTTTGGAACACGGTCCCAATCAAAGGTTTCACCCGTACCACCCGGTACACCAGGCCTGTAAGCATCCAGCAAAATTGCCGCAGCGCGTGGATGCTCGCTAATCTCCCGTACAACATCCAAGTCTGGACGCATACGAATTGCTTTCATGTAGGGACGCTGGAATTGTTCGCAAAACTCGCGTGACTCATCTCCATGAAACTGCAACACATGTAGGTCAACATTAGCCAGAACTTGCCGCACATAAGACTCGTCAGCATTAACAAATAAACCGACAACTGTCACAAAAGGCCCTACTGATGCCGCAATTGCTCTGGCCTGCTCAATGGATACCGCCCTGGGGCTCGGCGCATAAAATACCAAGCCAATTGCGTCCGCCCCCGCATTTACAGCGACTAGGGCATCTGCAACCGAGGTTATTCCACAGATTTTGACGCGAATTCTCTTCACTAACGGATCGACTCTAGCAAGGGCGAAGCCTCATTGATCTTAAATAAGCCCTATTGACCTTAAATAAGGCGGCGATAGTACCAGAATTCACCGTGAAAAACCGCAAATGGCAGACTTGGGATGCAAAATGCTGACACCCAAACCAGATAATTTAAACGCCATGTTCAGTAGCAAAACCGCCAATCGGCTCGGGCAGAAACAATGGCCCCGGAGGAGACACAGGTAAACTAAATTCTGCTGGGAAATCTACCGAGACCAAATAGAGACCAAAAGGTCTGGCCGTCACACCGCCAGCGCTCCGGTTTTTAGCAGCCAAGACTTCGCGCACCCAAGTCGCAGGCTTATCCCCTGCCCCCACCGCCATAAGCACACCAACCATGTTGCGCACCATGTGATGGAGGAAGGCATTAGCTTGCACCTCTATTACGATCAAGTCGCCGCGGCGGATTATGTGTAGATAATGAATTTGTCGGATTGGACTCTTAGCCTGACATTGGGTTGCACGGAATGAAGTAAAGTCATGACGCCCCACCAAACAGGCAGCTCCCTCGCGCATTTTATTGACATCAAGCGAACGCGACGACCAGGTAATTTGATCATGCAGCAGCGCCGACGATGTTTTTGCATCGGATATTAAATAGCGATATGTACGGTTCAATGCGCTGAAGCGCGCGTGAAATTGGGGGCTTACATCTTGCGCCCATTTAACACTAACCTCGTCTGGCAAATGCGGGCGTGTACCCATAACCCAGGCTTTGGGTGGGCGTTTTGCCAAAGTATCAAAATGAATCACCTGGTTGGTTGCATGCACACCTGCATCAGTACGGCCTGCACAGACCAGGGTGATAGGCTCATCGGCCACTTTTGACAGGGCTTTTTCCAGCGCCTGCTGCACAGTTTTCACCCCATTAGGCTGGGTTTGGAAACCGTGAAAATCTGACCCCTTGTATTCAATCGCCAAAGCCACACGTTGCATGGCTTCCGGCCACACTGTGTCCTCCACGATCTCACCATTGCGTGTATAGACCTTGCTTTTGGGAATAAAATTATCACTCATAAAAAACCTGTCCAACAGAAACAACAAAGCCTTGCATAGCGCCTATCTTACAAGGGCCCATGCAAGGCTTTCAGTGCCTAGCCTATATTAAGCGTCGATACGACTCAACAAATCTGCCGCTTCCTGACGCTGTTGATCGTTACCTTCATGCGCAACTTCTGCAAGAATATCGCGAGCACCTTCGTTGTCACCCATATCCATATAAGCGCGCGCCAAGTCTAATTTAGTTGCAGCTTCGTCAGCATCTGCCATGAAATCCAACTCTGCATCCATGTCATCTTCTGACATATCGGCAGCGTCATCCATCGCTAAACTTTCGGCTGAGAAATCAGAAAGCGCTTGTTCAAAAACATCATCATCAGAGATATCGTCTTCAATAGCATTGTTAGCTTCGGCAACTTCTTGAATCGCTTCTTCATCAATATTATCGAGCTGTGCTAAGTCTTCTTGCTCAACTGGAACCTCTTCTTCTGCAAAAAGACTTTCTTCCAAATCCAAATCTTCTGCGGCTAATTCAGTTTCAGCATCTGACAAATCTAACTCACCAACATCAGCTGCTTCTACATCTAACTCTTCATCAAGCAATTCGTCATCGAGTTCGGCAAATGCATTTTCGTCGAGATCAGCAATTTCATCAGCTGATTCTTCTGCAAGTGCTTCATCCAAATCTTCTAGGCTGACGTCATCGGCAAGCTCAACTGAACCATCAATATCGAAATCGTCATCATCGTCTACACTTAAATCTTCTTCAGACAGCAATTCAGATTCGGCAGACTCTTCAAGTCCAGCTTCAAGCTCAACTTCATCTTCTTCCCACGAAAATTCGCTTTCATCCAATTCAGTATCGAGTAATTCATCTTGCTCAGTAGAATTCTCTGCTACGAAGTTTTGCGATTCTGGTTTTTTGTCATCAAGGTTGAGCTCTGCTTCGATTTCATCGAACTCGTCGCCCGCATCAAAATCTTCAAGATCCAAACTTGAATCCAAATCTGCTAATTCGCTATCTACATCATCAAGCTTAAATTCATCTTCATCCAAGCTGGCAAATTCATTTTTGGTTGACGGCGCAGTAGAATCTTCATCATCCAACAAATCTAATTCAGCATCGAGACTCGCCATTTCATCGTCGAGCGCTGCCAAAGCAACATCGTTAACATCCATTTCCAGATTAAAATCATCGCCGACTGCTTCTTCATTAAATTCCGCAGATTTAATGCTATTGGCTTCTTGCGCGAGTGAGCTTGGCTCGTTATCCAACTCATTGAAGTCGAAGCTGAACTCATCTTCTTCACGCTTGGAAACTTCAACGTCTTCTGGCAAACCGTCGTCATCAAGACTGTCGAGCGCTAAAGAAATTTCGGAAAGATCTTCTGCTTCACCGTGCTTGGCAGGAGCATCATCCAAATCGAAATCCAATGTGAAATCGTCATCCAGATCTGCGGGCTTTTTGGCCTCAGCACTGAAATCGCTAGCAAATTCATTGGTATCATCGAGCTCTAAATCAAAGTCGAAGTCATCGCTGGTGGAATCGGTAGCGACGCTAGTTGAGACCGCAGGAGCCGGAGTTTCTGGCTCAACATCAAAGTCATCCAGATTGAAGTCTTCATTAAAATCGAACTTTTCTTCCGGTTGCGATGCCTGCGCAGTATCAGGATTAAACTCACCGATATCTGGAATGCTCGCACGCAATTCTTTAGCGCGGCTTAACGCAAAACCACTTGCGAGCGGCAAGAGTGCTGCGTAGTGTTTATCGAACGCCGTTGCATTTTGAGTATGGGAATAAACTTCCAGAAGTTTCAAACGAATATCAGTAGACGCAGGATCTTTCGCCAAACCGTTCACAAGCATTTCTTCTGCCTGATCAAATTTGCCGTATGCGATGTAAATATCTGCTTCGCCTACTACGTCGCCAGTTTCGGCGACAGCGGTTGTCCCTTCTTCATCAAACAAAGCCATTTCATCAGCGGTTGGCTCCAAAGCCGACTCTTCTTCATGCGTTTGATTGAATGAATCGAAATTAGGTTCGTCTGAAGAAAAATCATCAGTCGCAGAATTATTTTGTTCCGCTTCCGCTTTACGACGACGCGCCAATGCCACACCGCCAGCGCCTAACAATACCGCAGCACCCAAGCCCACCCATAAAATGTTGTCAAAAATTTGATCGACAATTGTTTTTTCAGGTTCTGGCGCCGGTGTAGGCTTAACAACTGGTTTTTTCGGCGCTACTGATGCAGCTGCACTGGATACGGCAGCGGTAGCAGCGGCAGAAGTATTCGCTGCAGCTGCTGAAGTTTTGGTATCTGCAGGTGTAGTTTCAGCAGGTTTAGCATCCGCTGCTTTTTTATCTGCCGTCGCTGATTTGTCTGGTTGTTTGCCGGAATTTAATTGCAGCGCACGCAATTTTTCATTACTGACATCAACCAAACGCTGCATGGTTTTGACCTGCTCTTCCAGATCATGCACGCGTGACGATAATTCGGTTTTTTCAGATTTAGCGCGCTCCAGCTCTTCCAGAGTTGAAGCCAGTTCGGATTCCAGAGCCTTGCCAGAACCTTTGTTAGCTCCACTGCCTTGGCCGCCAGCAGCTTTTTCTTTTGCAGTTGGTGCTTCCAACCTTACGCGACCGGTAACCGCTTCTGATTTGGCGCGCTCGGTGTTAGTACGGCGTGACGCATCCAATTGTGCACCCAAACCTGAATCGCTTGGGCTGACAGAGTTACCGGACCATTCCGCAGACTGCGCATTAAACTGTCTTACGGCTTCCGACTGGGAAACGCTGGAAATTTCGCTGGAATCAGGCACACGCAGCACCTGACCTTTTTTCAATAAATTAATATTGCCGCGAATGAATGCATCAGGATTCAGACGCTGCAACGCCAACATGGTTTGGTGAACGCTGGCACTGGAATCTGGGCGAACAGCAAGTGCGATTTCCCACAGAGTGTCTTTATCACCTACAGGCCCGTAGGTGCCAGACGCAACTTTAGACTTTTTTGCGGGCTGATCTTGCTCGGCAATAATGTCCGGCTTTTCTTCAGGAGTATCTACAGCCTCAGCAGGAGCCTGGGTTACAGGTGCCGTCACTTCGGTTTTCGTTGCGGGAGGCGGAGTTACCGCCGGTTTGGCCGGCGCGGTTTTGGCCGCTTGCACGGCCTGCGGAGCTGCATCATCGTAAGTCGGCAAATCCATCAACAAGGTGTATTCGCGCAACAAACGACCAGAGGTCCATTTAGCTTCAACAAGGAAATTCAAATAGGGTTCGCGAACCGGGTTGCGTGACGTAATACGCACCACGGGGCCGCTGGGGTTATCTAATGCGACTTCAAACTTAAATTCGGTATAGAAGTGAACAAAATCCAGTCCATTGCGCTCGAACTCAGTGGAGGACGCAAGCGAAACGATAATCTGCTCGGGAGATAGGCCTTTGGTATCCAATAACTGGACTTCAGCGCTAAGCGGCTGATTGAGTGTGGATTTTAACTTAACCTCACCCAACCCCAATGCACTGGCATAATTTGACAGGGCGAACGAAGCGAATCCACAGGCTAATACCAATTTACGAAGATGCATAGGGTGATCCTTTATTATCTCCCAGAAGTAAGACTCAACGAGATTCCGGCAGTGAGTAGCCAGAACTAAGGGTTAAGTCCCAAACCGGATGTTGTATGCGGGTACTGCAAAACCTCGAATAAATATTCACTATCTGTCGTAAGTATTCATTATAAATAGGTTTTTATCAACACTTAGCCCTATCTGGAAGCTTGCCAGAACGGACTTTTTGCACATTTTTCATTGCTTTTGGGTAAAAAAGTAAAATTTGGCACGACTAATTCAGACGACAGCACAAAAAATACCAGCCAAAAATAAAAAACCCTCAATAATCGGGCGATTATTGAGGGCACTTAAAGCAATTCTTTAAGTTTGAGGATTAAGCTTCTTTGAGTACGCGAAGCATACGACGCAAAGGCTCAGCGGCTCCCCACAATAATTGATCGCCTACGGTAAACGCTGACAAATATTGCGGGCCCATGTTCATCTTACGCAGACGACCAACAGGAATGCTCAAAGTGCCAGTGACCGCCGTTGGGGTCAGATCACGCATACTGCTTTCGCGATCATTTGGTACAACTTTAGCCCATGGATTGGCATTCGCAATTAAAGCTTCGATATCTGTGATGGGTACGTCTTTATTGAGCTTGATAGTCAATGCCTGTGAGTGACAGCGCATGGCACCGATGCGCACACACAAACCGTCAACTGGGATGGGGTTGCCATCGCGACCGAGAATCTTGTTTGTCTCGGCCTGACCTTTCCATTCTTCTTTGGATTGACCGGTTTCCCATTGTTTATCGATGTAAGGCAACAAACTACCTGCTAATGGATGGCCGAAGTTGGCTTTGGGTAAATCATCGCCACGCATGGTTTCAGCAATAATGCGGTCGATTTCCAGAATCGCAGATTTTGGATCAGCCAATTTGTCCGCAACAGACGCATGCAAAGTACCCATTTGCGAAATCAGCTCACGCATGTTCTGAGCACCGGCACCAGATGCTGCCTGATAAGTCATGGAAGAAACCCACTCCACCAAACCAGCATGGAACAAGCCGCCCAAGCCCATCAACATCAAGCTAACGGTACAGTTACCGCCGATGTAATTTTTAACGCCCTTGGCAATACCATCTTTGATCACGTCGAGGTTTACCGGATCAAGCACGATAATCGCATCTTTCGCCATACGCAGGCTTGATGCAGCATCAATCCAGTAGCCGTTCCAGCCAGAAGCACGCAGTTTTGGGAAGATCTCGTTGGTGTAGTCACCACCCTGGCAGGTAATAATGGCATCCAGTTGTTTCAAATCATCAACTGAATAAGCATCTTTCAATGCTGGTAGGCCACTTGCTATCGCTGGGGCTGCGCCGCCTACGTTAGAGGTGGTGAAAAATACAGGTTCAATATTCGCAAAATCATTCTCTGCTTGCATACGTTCCATAAGAACGGAACCCACCATACCGCGCCAACCTACAAAACCTACTTTCATTTCAATTCTCTCTTAAAAACTGCTTACTTGAAAAATCATCTGCTTTTAGATTCAACACAAACAAACCATTGCACAATTAGCCGATATTTAAACATTTGGCCTCAATGGAGAAATAATAAAGCTTTCCTCCATAGATTGCATGAAGACTTAGCAAAAATTGCCCGGTTTATTGCAATGCTGCAACAACTGCGTCGCCCATTTCCGATGTAGATACTTTTTTGGTGCCTTCAGTGTAAATATCCGCTGTACGGAAACCCTGATCCAACACTTTGCCGACTGCCACTTCGATAGCATCTGCTACAGCCGGATAACCCAAAGAGTAACGTAACATCATGGACACAGATAGAATCGTTGCAAGCGGGTTAGCGATACCCAAGCCAGCGATGTCTGGTGCAGAACCATGGCATGGCTCATACATACCGCGACCATCTTTATCTAAAGAAGCCGACGGCAACATACCAATCGAACCCGTCAACATAGCTGCAGCATCAGACAAAATATCGCCGAACATATTGCCCGTTACCAACACGTCAAATTGCTTTGGAGCACGGACCAATTGCATTGCAGCATTGTCGACGTACATGTGAGAAAGCTCTACGTCTGGATATTCTTTATGAAGTGTATCCATGACTTCGCGCCACAACATAGTGGCTTCAAGCACATTCGCCTTATCGACTGAACACACTTTGCGATTGCGCTTGCGCGCCATTTCAAATGCAGTGCGGCCGATACGGATAATTTCGCTCTCGGAATATTTGTAGGTGTTGTAACCTTCACGCTCGCCATTTTCCAATACACGAATACCGCGTGGCTCACCGAAATAAATACCGCCCGCCAATTCGCGAACGATAAGAATATCCAAACCGGAAACCACTTCAGGCTTTAATGAGGATGCATCCACCAATTGCGGGTACAACAACGCAGGACGCAAATTGGCGTACAAACCTAATTGCGAACGAATTTTTAACAAGCCTTTTTCAGGGCGAATTGAACGATCCAATTTATCCCACTTGGGGCCGCCTACAGCACCAAGCAAAATAGCATCCGCTAAACGCGCGCGCTCAAGCGTAGAATCCGCAAGCGGAACACCGTGCACATCAATTGCGCAACCGCCCATTAATTCATTTTCAAAGGTCATACCCAAATCAAATTTGGCGTTAATAACATCCAACACTTTGCGCGCTTCGCGCACGATTTCTGGACCAATACCATCGCCTTCCAGAATTAAAATATGTTTACCCACAAGTCTCTCCTGTTTCAAAAATATTAGATGCATGCATTTCTCACAAATAATGCATGACAATTCTCACTTCACCGAATGCGCGCGCAAAATTAATCTGGCAACACAATAAAACAACACACCTTATCACTAGAGCCATTAAATATGTGGCAAGTTCGGAACCTGTTTTATGCGTCAGATTGTTATTGCGTTCGTTTGTTTTCTTTCTCTTAGCGCTAGCGTGGCCCACGCTGTTGATCGAATCCATATCTCCGTTGGAAGCCTTTCGCGCCCGTCTTACCACGTAGATACCATTAGTAGCTATCGCGCTGGGTTATCGTGGGATACCGAGTTGCTCAACGATTATCTCAGTGACCAAAGCAGCATTCGTTTGGAATCAAGCATTGGCCTCAACCAAACCAGCTTGGGCGATGTCTATGACATAACCGCTGCACCTGTTTTTCACTACCAATTTAAAAAGTTCGATCAAAAAGCATTTTTTGAAATTAGCGCCGGTATAGCTTACCTTTCAGACACTGACTGGGCGGCATATCACGACATGGGTTCAAATTTGCAGTTTGCCGATCGAATAGGTTTTGGTTACGCTTTTGAGAAAAGTGAAATCAGCATTAACTTTTTTCACTTTTCTAACGGCGGAACCAACGCTCACAACCCAGGTTGCGACATGCTGCTCCTTCGAACAAGCTTTAAGATTTAGTTTTTCACCACGTCAAATAACCACGGACTCTCAACACGCTTTTTAGCTTCGTAAGCGCGAATAGCATCGGCGTGTTCGAGTGTTAAACCAATGTCATCCAAACCATTCAACAAACAATGCTTGCGGAATTCATCAACTTCAAACGCAAAGGTTTCACCACTTGGTGTTTTAACAACTTGCGCAGCCAAATCAATTGTTAATTGATAGCCTTCTGTTGCGTACATTTCTTTAAACAATTTATCAACGATTTCGTCACTCAAAATAATCGGCAACAAACCATTCTTAAAACAGTTATTAAAGAAAATATCGGCAAAGCTTGGCGCGATTACGCTGCGAAAGCCATAATCATCCAGTGCCCATGGCGCATGTTCGCGGCTTGAACCGCAACCAAAGTTTTCGCGCGACAATAAAATTGTTGCGCCTTGGTAACGTGGAAAATTTAAGGGGAACTCATTATTGATCGGGCGACCTTCACAACTTTGGTCTGGCTTGCCTTCATCTAAATAGCGCAACTCATCAAACAAATTTTTGCCAAAGCCAGTACGCTTGATCGACTTCAAAAATTGTTTGGGAATAATCATATCGGTATCGACATTGGCGCGATCCATAGGAGCGGCCAAGCCTTGCAAAACGGTAAAACTTTTCATGGCTCTATTCCTATTAATTGAAAGTGCGAACGTCAACAAAGTGCCCAGCAATTGCAGCAGCTGCGGCCATAGCCGGGCTCACCAAATGCGTGCGACCACCGTAACCTTGGCGACCTTCAAAATTACGGTTGGATGTTGAGGCGCAGTGCTCGCCATTACCTAATTTATCCGCATTCATTGCCAAACACATTGAGCAGCCTGGCTCACGCCATTCCAAACCGGCAGCAATAAAAATTTCGTGCAAACCTTCTGCTTCCGCTTGCGCTTTAACAGCGCCAGAGCCGGGAACCACAATGGCTTCTTTTACCGATGCAGCTTTAGTTCGACCTTTTACAACTTCTGCTGCCGCACGAATATCTTCAATACGCGAGTTGGTGCAGGAGCCGATAAACACGCGATCCACATAAATTGATTCAATCGGTTGGTTAGCTTGCAAGCCCATATATTGCAATGCGCGAATCATACCTTCGCGCTTTACTGGATCAGTTTCTTGCGCTGGGTCCGGCACTTTATCTTCAATGGAAACCACCATTTCTGGCGAGGTTCCCCAGCTCACTTGCGGCTTTATGTCAGCGCCATTGATTTCAACAACCGAATCAAAATGCGCGCCTTCATCACTCACATAATTACGCCAATCGGCAACTGCGCGCTCCCACATTTCACCTTTTGGTGCGTAGGTTCTTCCTTTTACATAATCGATAGTGGTTTGATCCACAGCGACCATACCCGCACGAGCACCTGCTTCAATCGCCATATTGCACACGGTCATACGACCTTCCATGCTCATATCGCGGAATACCTGACCGCCGAATTCCATCGCGTAACCTGTACCACCGGCAGTGCCGATTTTAGCGATGATCGCTAACACCACGTCTTTTGGCGTTACGCCCAAACCGAGTTTGCCTTCAACTTTAATCAGCATGTTCTTCATTTTTTTGGCAACCAAACACTGGGTCGCCATTACATGCTCAACTTCGCTGGTGCCGATGCCGTGGGCCAATGAACCCAAAGCGCCGTTGGTTGCCGTGTGCGAATCGCCGCAAACAACGGTCATGCCGGGCAAGCAAGCGCCGGTTTCCGGGCCAACTACGTGAACAATACCTTGGCGATGATCATTGATTTTGTATTCAACGATTCCAAACTCATCGCAGTTGTCATCAAGGGTTTGTACCTGAATCAATGACACCGGGTCTTCAATACCGCTAATACCGTGGGCGCGCTCTTTTTGGGTAGTTGGTACGTTGTGATCTGGCGTCGCCAAAATCGAGTCAACGCGCCAAGGCTTACGGCCAGCCAAACGCAGGCCATCAAAGGCTTGCGGCGAAGTCACTTCGTGAATGATGTGGCGATCAATGTAAATCAACGACGAACCATCGTCGCTTTCTTTGACCAAATGGGCATCCCACAACTTGTCGTATAAGGTTTTCTTGCTAGCCATAAAACAACTCCTGCTTGGCTTGAGAGAGAGCTTTTAAAGTGAAGCGAGTTTATGCCTGCAGGCACCATAAAACAAATTTATCTTTTTTATAGTTTGCATTCCAAAAAGGAATAGTATAAAAATAATACATGACGACGAATCCGCTCACCTTGTGTTCAGCTGAAAAGTTGTAATTTAGTCGGCTCCACCTGAACGGATTGGTGCCTAATCGGTGGCCTTTAGCAGAAAGATGGATACACAGCACCTTCAAGCGTTTGTTGCTATTGCAGAAAGTGGCTCGTTTTCGGGAGCCGGTGAACGCCTACATCTGACGCAACCGGCCATCAGTAAACGCATCGCCCTTTTGGAGGAGCAGATCAAAGCCAAACTCTTTGATCGAGTCGGTCGGCAAGTGGTTTTAACCCAGGCAGGGAACTTATTGCTGAATAAGGCGACAAATATATTGAAAGAGGTGACAGCCGCCCAACGCGAGATTGCAGATTTGCGGGGCGACATCACAGGAAAACTCAGCGTGGCAACGAGCCATCATCTAGGCTTACATTACCTGCCACCCTATTTGCGGGAATTTTCACAGCGTTACCCAGACGTAAAATTAGACTTACATTTTTTGGATTCAGAACATGCGTACCACGAAGTACTCCTCGGCCGATTCGATATCGCCATTATTACGCTTGCGCTCGAGCAAGACCCGCGCATCAACAGCAATGAACTCTGGCAAGACCAACTCCAGTTCGTCGCGTCGCCCACCCATGCACTTGCAACGCTGGCGAATCTTCGCCTGGCCGATCTAAGTCCGCATCAGGCGATAATGCCGGATATCAACACTTATACCACGCGTTTAATTAAGGATTTGTTTGACCGCGAGAACCAACCGCTTGATATCACCATGGTGACCAACCATTTGGACACCATCAAAATGATGCTAAGTATCGGTCTTGGTTGGGGTGTGCTTCCCAGCAGTATTATCGACGACCAACTTAAAGTATTAGATGTAAGTCACCCCCCTCTTACCCGCTCGCTCGGTTGCATCTATCACAATCAACGCAGCCTGAATAACGCCGCTCGTGCGTTCCTTGAGCAACTTAAAGCGCCAATTGCCTCCAATCTCGTCAGCTAACTCACAAATTCCTTACAAAACAATCACTAAAGCACTCGTTAACCGCTAAACTAACGGCCGTCTCATTGATTTAAAGGATCATCCCATGAAGAAACTTCCCCTTATTATTACCCTTAGCTTCCTGGCTCCATTTGCCCACGCAGACCGCGTGCTTGGCCTTTACGCAGGTGCAGGTTCATGGCTTTCTGACTATGACGGTAAAGCGGGTAACCCCTCGGTAACCCTGAATGACTTGGGAGTAAAAGAAGACTACAACAACTATTTTTATGTCGCGATTGAACACCCTATTCCGTTTATTCCCAACATTCGCTTGACCCAAACCAACCTTAAAAGCTCACAAACGGGTACGGTTACCCAAAGCTTCACCATTGGTGATACCACATATGCGGCCAATGAATCGGTAAAAAGCAGCTTTGATTTGAGCCACCGCGATGCAACTCTTTATTACCAATTATTAGACAACTGGATTAACCTGGACCTCGGTGTCACTGCCCGTCAATTCGACGGATATGTACGAACCGAAAGCGCCAGCTCAAACGAAAACCTCAAAATAGATTTAACCGCACCCCTACTTTACGCAAAAGCGCAATTTGATTTGCCCTTCACAGGCTTATCTGCCGGAGTTGAAGGCAATTACACAAGCTACCAAGACAACTCCCTGAGCGATTACTCCGCCAAACTCACTTATTTGTTCGATACGGTTGTAGATGTAGGTGTAGAAGTCGGTTACCGCAAAATGTCTATCAAGATTTCTGATAATGATCTGGAAGCTGACATGACGTTAAAAGGCCCCTACGCCGCTTTGATTGCTCATTTCTAGGATGGCGATAACAAAAAAGCTCTGCACGGAAAATCTGTGCAGAGCTTTTTGCTTTTAGGCAGGCGTATCTGCGATATACTGCGCGCCTCCAATTCTTGTAAGCCTCTACCATGACGCCGATAGATTTATTGATTAATGCTCGCTGGATAATTCCAGTAGTGCCAGAAAATCGCATTCTTAAAGATTGTGCCATTGCTGTTCATGAAGGGCGAATTCTTGCATTACTTCCGCAAGAAGAAGCTGCTAAACGCTACAACCCAGCGCGCACAGAAAATTTACTCGAACACATTATTACACCCGGTTTAATTAATGCCCACGGCCACGCGGCAATGACTTTATTGCGTGGCTATGCTGATGATCAGGCGCTCAATGATTGGCTCAACAATCACATATGGCCCGCGGAAAAAAAATGGGTAGATGAACAATTTGTACGCGATGGTACTGAGCTTGCAATTGCTGAAATGATTAAAAGCGGAACGACTTGTTTTGCAGATATGTATTTCTTCCCGGAGCAAACAGCGCAAGCTGCATTAGATGCGCACATTCGCTGCCAAATTTATTTCACGATTTTTGATTTCCCCTGCGCGTGGGGCTCAGGGCCGGAAGATTATTTTTCCAAAGGCCTGGCTCTGCACGACACATTTCGCGATAACGATTTAATAAACATTGGTTTCGGCCCACACGCGCCTTACACCGTTGGCGACGAAACATTGAAAAAAGTCGCCGTACTCGCACAGGAAATGGACACACCGATTCACATACATTTACATGAAACCGTACAAGAAGTTGCTGAATCCATCAAACAATATGGCGTGCGCCCCAGTCAGCGCTTAATGGACTTGGGCTTGCTTTCACCGCTTACGCAGTGCGTGCACATGACCCAAATAAATGACATCGATATAGCGATTTTGCAACAAAGCGGTGCCCACGTAATTCACTGCCCCGAATCCAATTTAAAACTCGCCAGCGGATTTTGTCCCGTCGATAAATTATTAAAAGCTGGCGTCAATGTAGCACTCGGAACAGACGGCGCTGCAAGCAATAACGATTTGGATTTATTTAGCGAATTAAAAACGGCTGCGCTTCTTGCAAAAGCCGTCAGTGAAAATGCCGCAGCAATTGATGCGCATACCGCTTTACGTATGGCAACGTTAAACGGGGCAAAAGCCTTGGGAATTGACGACAAAGTTGGCAGCCTGGAAATGGGTAAACAAGCAGATATTACTGCCATCCATATTGGCGATTTGGATTTACAACCAATTTACAATCCAGCATCACAGCTTGTGTACACCAACGTTGGGCATCGCGTATCCCACGTTTGGGTAAATGGTAAATGCTTAATGCAAGACCGTGAATTGCTAACCCTTAATGAACGCGAATTGAAAAGCAAAGTTCGCCAATGGCAAGAAAAAATTCAGAACTGAGAAATTAATTATGGCAAACGTCAACACCGCTGAAATTGCAAAATTTGAAGCTCTCGCCAGCCGCTGGTGGGACAAGAACAGCGAGTTCAAGCCACTACACGATATCAACCCTTTGCGTGCAAATTATATTGACCAACGCTCACCGGTCGCGCACCGCAAAGTGATTGATGTAGGTTGTGGCGGCGGTATTCTTGCAGAATCTCTCGCACAACGCGGTGCAGATGTAACAGGTATTGATATGGGCGAAGCACCTTTATCAGTAGCCCGCTTACACGCCTTGGAAGTTGGCGTAACCATGAGTTACGAACGCATTACCGCCGAAGAAAAAGCACAAGCATGTGCAGGTGAGTTTGACATAGTAACTTGCATGGAAATGCTGGAACATGTTCCAGATCCATCATCGGTAGTAAAAGCTTGTGCGGATTTGGTTAAGCCAAATGGCGATGTGTATTTTTCCACCATTAACCGCAACCCCAAAGCTTACGCATTCGCCATCCTGGGCGCAGAATATATTTTAAAGATGCTGCCAAAAGGCACGCACGATTACGACAAATTTATTCGCCCATCAGAATTAGCACAGTGGTTACGAGCAGCAGGTTTGGAACTGCAAGACATTAGTGGTATGACTTACAACCCCATCACCAAGCATTACAAGCTGGATGCAAATGATGTGAGTGTGAATTACTTATTGCACGCCAAAAAGATACCCCAATAAATATTTCCTAATTCACATTAATTAAATAGGGAGTCGTCATCCCCGTTACGCGAGGATGACGACTTCCCGACAAAGTAAATTCAAGTGTTACTCAATTTATGCAAAATCAAAAAAAAATCCGCGCCGTTATGTTTGACCTTGACGGCACCCTGCTCGATACAGCCCCTGACTTCGTCGCTGTGGTTAATAAACTACTACAAGAAAACGGGCGCGATGAATTACCGCACGAAATGATTCGCGCCTGCGTATCAAACGGTTCAAAAGCTTTAGTAATGATGGCATTCGCCATTGAAGAAGCACACGAAACCTTTCAACCATTGCGTGCACGCTTGCTTGAACTTTACACACAACACATAGCCGTATTTACCAAACCCTTTCCAGGCGTTCAGGATTTATTGAACAATCTGGCAAAACACAATATTCCTTGGGGTATCGCAACCAATAAGCCTGCCGCTTACACAGTTCCCTTGATGGAACAATTAAATATGCAACCCGCACCCGCGATTGTCATTTGCCCGGATCACGTACAAGACAGCAAGCCGCACCCTGAATCATTATTTTTAGCAGCGCGAGAATTAGGCTGCACGCCAGAAGAAATTATTTATGTCGGCGACCATGAACGTGATATCCAATGTGGCAAACGTGCAGGCAGCCTAACAATTGCTGCCGCTTTTGGTTACGTTGGGAATGAAGACATTGATAGCTGGCAAGCAGATTACCGAGTTGAACATGCGGAAGAAATTTGGCCGATTGTAGAAAAATATTTGTAAACCGCCCTATCGTCATCCCCACAGAGGATCCAGCGACTTTAAACCCTGGCAAGAAAAAAAGCACTGGGTGCAGGTATGACGAAAGAGCTCGTACTGTAGATCTAAATTAAATTATTTGATTATTGACCATGAAAACTCCAGAAAATTTTATTCCAACACAAAACTGCCTTGCCGATAAAATTATCATCGTCACTGGCGCAGGCGATGGCATTGGCCGCGTCGCAGCAAAAACTTTTGCAGCGCACGGCGCAGCCGTAATCCTTGTTGGCCGCACGCTACAAAAACTGGAAATGGTTTACGACGAAATTGAAGCAGCGGGTCACCCGCAGGCGGCTATTTACCCAATTGATTTTCAAGTTGCCAACGAACAGTCTTTTATTGATATGTGCAATGCCATCAACGAGGAATTTAATCACCTCGACGGCATACTGCATAACGCTGCAGACTTAGGTCAACGCACACCTGTTGCCAACTACGCACCCGATGTTTGGATGCGCTTAATGCAAGTAAATGTGAACGCGCCCTTTATGCTGACGCAAGCTGTAATGCCCCTGCTGGAGCGAGCAAAGAATGCGTCTATTTTATTTACGGGCTCTAGTGTGGGCTACAAAGGCCGCGCTTATTGGGGTGCTTACGCCGCATCAAAGGCTGCTGCTGAAAATTTGATGCAAACACTCGCAGATGAGCTGGAAGAAACCACACGCATTCGCGCCAATAGCATCAACCCCGGCGCCACCAGAACTAAAATGCGTGCAGGTGCTTACCCGGGGGAAGATCCAACAACCATTAAAACACCGCAGGATTTAATGCGTGATTATTTGTATTTGATGAGTGATGAATCGGTTGGAGTTAACGGCCAACAATTTGAAGCAAGCGTAATCAAATAAAGAGAACGCCTGTATTTTTTATAACCTTTACTCTTTTGCATCCAACACTTGAATATATTGAAAGACACCGTAAACAACCTCGGCCATCTTTTTATAATTCAGCCTCTCATAAGTATCCTGCTCTTGGTGATACTGATGATTTCTATAAAAAGAAGTATCAGTCACCATAATGGCGGGATAACCATGCGACCAATAACTCCGATGATCTGAATAATCTATACCCAGCACCCAACGAGGCGCATTAATAGAATAGGCTTGCACATCAGTATATTTATTAATACTAGCCTTTAAAGGTGCTGCCTCATTTGACAAAAACGAATCAACAACAGCGATAAAATCGCCGCTATCCGGATAAAATAAACTCAACAGCGGCATGGGGAAAGACTGAGATCCTGGCGAATCAGTGAAAAAACCAATCATTTCCAAAGAAATCATCAATCGTACTTTGTTATCTTTCAAGCTTGCTGCATGAATAAAGCTCCCCATATGCTCCGTCGCATAATAAGGCGGCTCTTCCAAGGTATAAGCCACTAATAAAATACGATGCTTTAATTGAACTTTGCCTAGCAATTTTCCGAGTTCAATGAGCCCCGCCACACCACTGGCGTTATCATCAGCCGCTGCATGTGTAGAAAAAGCATCGTAATGCGCACCAATAACAATCACTTCTTTTGTATCTGGACCAAAACTCGCGATGACATTTTTATAGTTATTGCCATTCACAGCATATGATTGAAAGATTGCAGAAGCAGAACTCATGCTGAGCTTTTGTTTAATGAATTCCGCAGCAATATCCAAATTTTCAGGATGCTGGCTATCTCTCGGCAAAACTTTTTCACTTAAAAATATTACAGTTTCTTTTAAATCATTTTGATTAATAAGAGACCGATGGCTCTCATTTTTATTAGTGATCAACAAAGGCCGCGCTATAACCAACCACAACAACAATATGCTTACCGCCAACACAAACACAATACGAATAGTAGAACGCAAAAAACGACTTTTCATATAATTCTTACCAACGATTCATCAAATACCCCACCACCAAAATCTGCGGTAAAGTGATTAGCGGCAAGAACAAAGATATTTTCCAGGATTTAGTTGCATCCTTTAACACTAAAATTTCTGTGTAGTCAGTCGATACGCCAGCCATCATAAAAGTAAATGCATTGCCGGGTGCGTGGGCTCTCGTTAAAAGATCCGCAGCAATTGGTGTTGAACCTTCAGAACACACTTCAATTACCGTTGCAGCAATTAAAGTAAAGATAATTCCAATCAAGCTGGGACCAAACCATTGCTGAAAAAATTCAGCGCTTACAAAAGTGCGAATCAGCGCAGCTAACACCACACCAAATAATAGCCAACGTAAAACCATCTTCGAACCGTTGACACCTTCGCGCACCACAGTTTTAACCGTATCAAATGACCAGCTAACTGCTGACCATTGTTTGCGCGCTTCTGGCCAGAACTGAAAATTTTCCTGTAACTCAAATGCGTTCGGATTGGAGGGCAATATCTTTCGCTGAACACAAAGATCAAATATCCATCCGCTGATAATTGCAATTAACATTGAAAATGCTATGAATGCCAAGGTCCACTTGACACCAATCAACGCAAACATAATTAGGGTTAACGAAAACGAGTTCCAAGGGCTGGCAATTAGAAATGCCATCACTTGCCCCAAGCTTGCACCTTTTTGATATAGCTTGGTGCCAACCATTAAAATTCCGTGGCTACATAAATCCAGCAACACGCCAGCCGCAGTAGCGCGCAAAAGTCCATTGACGGTGCCGCCCTTGCCCAACACTGAGAGCACTAAATTTTGCGGAACATTTGCTAATACGCCGACAAAAACCAAACCAAGTAACACGCCCCACCACATGCTATTAAGCATTTCAAAAATACTATGCGCAAAATGCTGCAAGAAATTTGGTAAAAGTGTTGGCGCCAATAAATGGGAAACATAAAAAACCAAACAAATACTTAGCGAACCCCATAATAAATAGTCGTTCTTACCACCGTGCTCGTGCCCGTGGTCGCTTTCACAACAACCCATATTTTGGGCATGCTCATGCTGATCTACTGCAGGACTGCAACAGGAGGCCGTAGCTGCAACAACTGGGCTTTCCCCCAAATTTGAATAGGATTTTGATTGTGCCGGATGGTGATGATCATGTGATTGAGTTGCGCAGCAAGGCTTGGCTTCTTTGGCCTGACTGGAGGGCTCATGGGAACAAGAATCACTCATGATGATGACTCCACTAACATGAATGGCATTAAGGAAGATTTAGGTTGCGCGAGCGTTTCGATAATGGTGCATTCGGCAGAATCGTCGCCTGCACATCCATTAGCCATATCAGCAAGAACAGATTTAAGGGCATGAAGCTCCCGAAGCTGGGCCTCCACCTGCTCGATCTTCTCAAGCACTAATTTTTTAACCTGTGAGCAGCGACGGTTTTCATCGCGGTAAAGATCAAGTAACTCCCTGCACACCTCCAGGCTAAAACCTACGGCGCGCGCTCGCTGCAAAAAGCGCAAATGCTCAACATCTACCAATGAATAATCCCGATAGTCATTACCCGCTGCACGCGCTGGCTGCACAAGCCCTATTTCCTCGTAATAGCGCAAGGTTTTAGCCGGTAATCCACTCTGAACAGCTGCCTGACTTATGTTCATTGTCTCTCCTCACAAGAATTCACATCAATGTTAATGAACCATCATAAACCTTTCTGTAACTGTAAGGTCAAGCATAAGTTTTTTGTAACTTTGTGTATTTAAATCCCAAAAAAACTATAAACAGGATACAATATGTAACTTTAAGCGACATCAGCTTGAGACATTAATCACAAAATATGTGGTTTTAATCAGTAAAAATCCTTTAAAATCATTTATATGCATCACCTTCTTGACAAACTTATTTAATAAACCACAATAAGTGAACAAGATTAATTACCAGAGCAGTTCTATGGAATACCTTGATATCAACAACCCCGAATGGTCCAAAATGTGGGATGAACTCGCCGCCTATAAAATGAATGCTGGCGATCATCTGTGTGTCTTTGAAGGGCAATGTTGGGAATACATGGGTTCAACAATAGATCACCATCATTTTCGCCACGCTTGCCATCCGCTGACACAAAGGGTTGAATACCTTTACATTGAACGAGCAAGGGCAGCTGTCGGCTGGGCATAGGATGGTTAGATTTATCAAATTCGTAATAATTGGAGGAGCGGCAACGCTCCTTCAGTTTTTATTCCTGGGGCTTTTTGTAGAAGTCTTTGGATTAGTACCAACCTTTGCGTCAGCCCTCTCCTATTGTTGTTCTGCGGTCTTTAACTATCTCGCTAATTATTATTTTACCTTTGGCAGTAACAGCAGCCATAAACAAACCTTACCCAAGTTTATTGTTACCGTTGCCTTGGGAATGGCGCTTAGCACTACACTCTTCGCAATTTTCCATTACCTGCTAATAAACTTCCTTCTCGTCGATACAATTCTGATCAATAGCGCCTACCTAATTGCACAGCTCTTTGCTACCCTGCTCACCCTCATCGCCAATTTTTTAATGCATAAATTTTGGATATACCGGAGATAATAATGAGCAGTGGAACACCTGCAATAGCCATCCCGTCTCTCGCAGTGGTAGTCCCCTGCTATAACGAAGAAGAAAGCTTGCCGAAAACTATTCAGGTCTTAAATGATCTTTTAGATAAGCTTATTGCCGCTAATAAAATTACGCCTGATTCAAAAAATTATTTTGTTGATGACGGCAGCCGCGATAACACCTGGCAAATTTTGCACAATACCGCGCTGCAAAATGACAAAGTGGTTGCGATTAAATTATCGCGCAACAAAGGCCACCAAAATGCACTCTACGCTGGCCTTTGTACAACCACTGAAGATATTACCGTTTCAATTGATGCCGACTTACAAGATGACCCTGCCAATATTGAAAACATGGTGGATGAATATTTGCAAGGTAACGAAGTCGTCTACGGTGTACGCTCAGCGCGCAAAACCGATACTTTTTTTAAGCGTTTCACTGCCGAAGGCTACTACCACACCATGCGCACAATGGGCGTAGATTTGGTTTTCAACCACGCTGATTTCCGTTTATTATCGCGCCGCGCGCTGGAAGCTTTAAAAGAATACAAAGAGTCCAACTTATTTTTACGCGGTATAGTGCGTGAGGTAGGTTTTAAATCATCAGTGGTTGAATACGAACGCCAGGCACGTGAACTCGGCGAGAGCAAATATCCACTCAAGAAAATGCTCTCCTTCGCCTGGAAAGGCATTACTGCATTTTCAGCCGTACCACTCCGAATGATTACGGTGCTTGGTCTTTGTTCTGGTTTTGCATCCTTCGTATTAATTTTGTGGGTGTTGGGCATTCGTATTTTTTCTGACCACGCAGTACCGGGTTGGGCATCTATACTTTTGCCATTGCTTTTTATCGGCAGCGTTCAGCTTTTATGTTTGGGCGTGATTGGTGAATACATGTCCAAAATCTATGAAGAGGTGAAAGGTAGGCCGAAGTACCATATTAGTGATGTCGTACGTAAGCATTAATAACGCGGATAAACCAAGAGATCGCCATGTACAGCGAAAAAAATAATAACTACGCTGCTAATCACATCACCAGCCAAACTGGTACACCGTTAAAAGCTCTTAATTACGGTTATTGGCTACAGGTTTATCTGATTGCTGTTATCGTCTGCAATTTCATCCTGCTCTTTTGGGATAGCAATGGCAGCGATACGGGTTTTTGGGAGGACTGGGTAAAGCAGCTTGTTAATAAAGGCTATGGCGATTTCAATGGTAATTATCCGCCAATGTACATTCATTGGTTGTATGTTGTGGCAAAAGTTTATACTCATTTGAATATCCCTGTTGAGAATAATATTTTTTTAAAATACCTAACTCAGATTCCCATAGTCATCTCTCACCTTAGCCTAACAGCTCTTGTATTTTTTATTGTCAAAAAATATAAATCGACACCAGAACATTTCCACGCGGCCCTAGTCTTAACGGCGTTAAACCCGGCAATTCTTTTTAATGGTGCAATATGGGGGCAAATCGATGTTGTACCTGTAATACCTGTGGTTCTTGCACTCATTGCAGGCACAAGTAATTCCTACAAAATTTACACATTTCCGCTTTACTGTTTGGGTTTACTTACTAAATTCCAAATGATCGCCTTTGCACCTGTTTTTGGTATCTTATTTTTTACTGATTATAAAACCCACTTGAAAGCAAGCATACTCTGCCTTGCTGTCTTTCTGATTGCATTCCTGCCGTATGTAGTCACATATAATTTTATCCCCTCGTTCAAGCTTGCTTATGTAGATGTGTTGAAGCAATACGGCACAACCACCATGGGAGCAGCCAATATCTGGATTCTTTTGACAGGTAATGCAGCACCCGACTCCATCGTGCTATTCGGAATGTCAAACAATCCGGTTATGGCAAAAATATTTACCGCAAAACATTTTGGTATGATTAGTTTCTCCTGTGTTTGCCTGGGAATTTTTACGCAGGGCTTAATAAACTTGCGCGCCAAAAAATATGCTGCGAATAATACGCTGCTCGCCCAGGATATTTTATTTTATGCTGTTTTGTGCTCAACGGCATTTTTTACCTTACTGCCAGCCATGCACGAGCGCTACTTATTACCGGCCGTTGTTTCATCCCTCGTTTGCTTTGCAATAAGCCCTCGAAAGATTATTTATCCTTTAGCGTTCAGTTTTATTTCCGCATTCAACCTTGCAATGTGTATGGGCATTAAAACCTCCAATGGTGTATGGCCTCTTATTTCCTGGCTTATGCTCGCCGTGCTTGCTTATGGCATCATGGAGCTCTTCTATAGGCGCTCCTGGGAAATCTTTATAAAAGATTTAACGTCTACTTTATTTGGATTCAAATACACATATATCATCTTCTTTATTATTGCTAATTACATATTGTGCAACTATCTCATTGAGACTACCCGCATTCATAAAATTACGCTTGTCGAAAATCAGATTGTACTAACGCAAATGACACCTTTTAGTAGTCATCAGGATTATGGCCATTTAAATATCAATAAGAGTGCCAATGGAACTGTATTAGCAATCGCAGGAAGACGATTTGCAGATGGGCTAGGTACACATGCCAACTCCCAAATTGATTATTTAATTCCACATAACGCACAGGAATTTAGTTTTATTGTTGGATTAGATGATGAAACAGAATCTGCCAGCGTTATTTTTTCGATATGGGGCGACGACAAACCCTTGTGGGAATCGAAGCCTTATTATGGCGCCGAAAAAAATCTGGAGACTATCAAGTTGCCTGTTGAAAATGTCAAAAAGCTAAGCTTGCGTGTGTCAGGAATGGGCGACATTAGTAGCGACCATGCCGACTGGATTCAGCCCATTCTCACACTACGTAAAGACTGATCGATAGAAAGCTAATGAGTAGCTAAAGAGATAACGATGAAAAAATTAATACCCCCGTTAATAAGCCTGGGAGCATGCATAGTAATACTACTTATGCTCATGTGGATTTCCACGTGGAAATCTATCACCTTGGGCAAGGTAGAATTTTCATCCAATCCAAATGAACACCGCATTGTCTCACTTCCATTCTCTGAGGATTTTGTAGGGCGCTACACCATTAGCGTTGACCTGGAAAACGTTACCAGTGCATACCAGGAGTTTCGTATAACGCCGGATGATGAAGTTGTTGCCATCCGCGTAAATGGGGAAAACATTCCATTAAATAATATTCCCCACTCCGATCTCAGAAATTATGGGTCTGGATTTTTAATGAGTTTTAATAATTTAAAACCAGACCAAACCAATGTATTTCAATTTGATTTAGTGAACGAAAGTAATCCTACTGGATTTCGCCTGGAAACAACCCAACGATTAACAACAACTCAATTGATTGGCATAGCGTTTAGCTTATTTAGCTTCGCCTTGTTTCTTAGCCGCACCTTAAAAATTTCACATGCACAAAAACTATTTCTTCTTGCTGGATTAATAGTGTCGGTAATGTATCTATCCAAAACGGATTCGCGCACACGGACTTTTGATGTTTATGAAGGTGGCGGACATAAAGATTATATAGAGCATTTAATCCATCACAAGAATTTACCAAACCCTGGCGAGGGATGGGAATATCATCAACCGCCGCTTTATTATTTAATTGCCGCAACCGCAAAAGTTACCGGCCACATTCCCGAGGCTGCCAGTGATTTATGGGCACAACTCTTAGCGCTTTATTTTTGGGTTATTTTTCTTGTAAGTGGTCTTGCTTGCTTGCACATAGCCTTTCGAAAACGATTGGTACCGCTTTTAATTTCCAGCCTCGCATTCTGCTTATGGCCTGCGGGGATTATTCATAGCATACGAATTGGGAATGATTTGGGTCTTTATGCCTTTTATGGCCTCTCATTTTTCTACACGCTTAAATGGTGGAAGACTCGTGCATCAAGCGATTTAATTTGGGCCAGCTTGTGGATGGGGGCATCCTTATTAACTAAATCCAATGGATTAGCGATGACTAGCACTCTGGGAGCGTTATTTTTCTTACATATGGTTTTAATCTTTACGGACAAACAACACTTTCAAGCAAAGAAAACCAAACTTATTCGCGATTTTTCTATAATGTCTGCTATTTTCGCTACCGCACTCCTATTAAACTTTGGAGACAATATTTATTACTATTTAAAAGGCACTTCAAGCGACTGGTTGCTCTCAAACGTAAGTGAAAGTATAAATTCAGGTCTAAAAGTAAATAACAATCTAGAAAATTATTTAGTCTTTGACTTAGCAACTTACGTATTACATCCATTTATTAGCACTTGGGATGATATCTCGGGGAGGCAATATTTCTGGAATTTTGTATGGCGCTCAAGCCTTACGTCGGAATTTTATTTTCAGGGCGATGCGCTAAAATATTGGGGAGTGAGTAACGGCATATTTCTTTTGTGTGCCCTTGCCGGCACTTGTATTTATTTTTTACAAAAACAACCCTACACAACTAGAAGAGAAATGATCTTGGGAGCCTATAAATATCTTCCGTGGATTTTAACGCTTGTTTTACCTTTTTTATTATTGCTGGCTTACCGTATTAAAGTACCTTTATCATGCAACACTGACTTTAGATACATATATCCTGTATTGATAAATATCATTTTCTTTGCATGTTTAACGTGGAAAAAACCAAAGGAGCTTCCCATTCCGGCTGTTCTTACATTGGGGCTAGGAATAATTGGAGCAAGCTCTTTATACTGGATTAAACTTATCTAATCAGCACAGATAAAAATTATAGGCCTATCCGGATCAAATCTATTTTCATTTAACAAAACCAATATTTCCAGAAACATTGGTTTTGTTAATCTGCTTCATAAAAAGGCATCCAAAATTTATATTAACGAGTAAGTTTAAATCTCAGATAATCTGCATCACAGCCACTCCAATAAAAAGCACCCGTACCTTCTGCTGGCATTGATGACCCGCCATTTGGATGAATACACAAACCACTTTTGATATTTTGGAGGCTTCCCTGACTTGTCACTTGTATTGGTAGGCCAGGATCAACACAAGCTGGCCATAATACAAGGGGAACGCCTACACCAGCGGTACCGCCAGAAGGATGCACGCAAAAGCCCGTGCCTGTGCTCGAAGATCCCATAAATTCAAGCATACCGTTTTCACGAAGTTGAAACGAAGATGCATCTGTATTACACGTTAATGAAAAAACTATTTCTGTCCCGGCAGCGGGATTAACCACTCCATTTTTGGTCGACAAACACATTCCACTTGTGACCTGGATAATTTTATTTACTCCAACGGAATCTCTAGCGGTTGCAAAAGCTCTTACTGTTTCTCGCCGAAACATTCTTGGACCATATCCACGATAAGTATCATCAGTAGCGATAACGGTACCTAACCAATAATCGCGATACCAAGGCATCCAGCCATCAGTTTCACTTTTATATTTATTAAATTCCGCACCATGTAAATAACCCTCGGGTAACGGTAATCCGAAACGATCAAAATGCGAATCGAATCCGTGCATGGGTTCATGAATAAAAACTTCCGTTGGCTCATTGGCACCGGAAATCCATTGAGCTGCCGGGGTAGTGCCACCATTCACGGTTGCCCATAAGGTATAATTTGACTCTTTGCTACTTCCTTGCCCCCAGCCCCAACCTCCGGATACATTGCCTGGTGTAAAAAATAAGGTAACCGTATCGTACTTACCAATGGGCACAAATCGTTGTACATCGTCCTGCACATTTACGGCGGCCGGAAGATAAGTTACTCCATCATTGGTAAATGATGTGATTGGATTGGGCGAAATCACAGTTTCTGCTTTCCAAGTAACTCTGCCATCAGTCATACGTTTAAACCACAAGGCAACATCCCTTTCATATGATGTACTTGCAGCTGCCATGATATCTGAAGCTATTCTTGCTGAAGCCAAACCAGGTACATTAGTAAATTCTTTTATCAATAATAATGATTTAACTTCGTACTCAACTGGCTTGGAACGCTCGCCATAACCCACTGGCTCGAAATACCAACGAGCATGTTCTCCACACTCACCCATAGCAATTCCTGTTTGCGGATGAGCGACCACACACCCTCCGTAGAACGAACGGAGTTGGTAAATCGCTGGCCTCTCCTCACTGCGGGCACGCAACATGTCTAATGCCCAAAAACCACTAGCATCCCCGCACGTAGCCAAGCCTTTTGAAATTAAAGGGGTCAAGCATTCACCAGAGCCTTCCAAAGAAATTTGCAAACGCTCATCACCCAGCTTTTTAACACGCCATTGTTGTTTGATATTTCCAGAATATTCAGACTCAACTAAATTGCCCGAAACCGGGTCACGAGTTAAGGTCATTCTGGTGTCCCTATTCACCAACCGCCACAACCCTATTTCTACATTCTCATTCGGTGTTGCAAAACCTGGACTCAACTTTACCCAGTTCAGAACCTGGGATGGTGTCGTAAATTTAATACGTAACTTATGTAAACCAGCGGCAACTCTAAAAGATGTTGAATCAAAACTTTGCCAGCTATTGAATGATCCGGTTGAAGATAAACCCAACTCGGCAACTTCAATACCATCAATTTCTATTTGCTGTCTACTTAGAGCAATCGTTGCACTACGTGAGGTCAATTTGAAAATATTGCCCGCAGGTACATTTATATCCCACTCGACATAATCACCCGCCTCTATTCCCGCAATGTGCTGGCCGTTCACATCATCATTATTAGTGTCATACCAAATACCTGAAGTGCGCTCATTACGCTCACCTTCCAATTTATTATTTATATCTCGTCCAATGGAAGACGAGCTCGAAGACCTGGATGAGCTGGAAAATGACGAACTGAAAATAGAGGAAGAGAGTGAAAATTGGCTAGACAAGCTGAGGCTGGAATAACTGATAGCAGATGAATAAGAGCTGGCAGAACTAATAGCAGAAGAACGCGAGCTACTTTCAATCACTGATGCTGATATAGAGGAAGGTTGCGATGAAGAGGCAACAACAGTACTCGAACTTGTATTACTTGTTGAACCAGATAATTCACTTGAACTCGCCTGATCTTTACTAGAGATCTCACTTGATAGTGCAGAAGATGAAACCGCAGGGGCACTTGATGCAACGGGTGTTGAATTACTTCCTGGGTTACCTGTCGATGTTGAGCTACCACCAGATCCACCACCACAAGCACTAAGAACACAAACCCACAAAAATAAGGAGGATTTTTTTACGCATAAGTTATAGCATGCCCGCACCATTACAATCTCCCTTTGAGAAAAACAGATCAATTATTATAGATTGCATATTATACAACCTATTTTGTTCATTATTCATCCTTTGAGTAATGAAGCAGTTTATGAAACTGGTGACTCCCTGACCACTACTCCATACCCCTGCCACTTACGCGCCTTCCAACGGAAATATTTAATGAGTGCACGCACGCCTTCGTCTAGAACCGCTGCTATCAACAATCCGAATATACCGAGGTGTAGGGGCACAGCTAACACATAAGCCAGAGGCACTGAGAAAAGCCAGATCACTGCAATACTGGATACTGAAGTGAAAGTCGCGTCTCCAGTACAGCGAAGCGCCCCCCCAATAATAATATTGGTCGTGCGCATAGGTTCTGCCAGGAAACCTAACAAGAAAACCCAAAACCCTATAGAAATAATTTCAGGATCGTTCGTAAACATTTTTAAAATCGGTTGATTGAACACCAACCAAAGTGCAGCAAGGATACTTGTACCAATAAGCGAAGCTTTTAAACTTTGCCGCAATTGTAAATGCGCTAAATCAAACTCCTTACGCCCAACTCGCTGCGCAATAATAGCTTCTGTTGCCATGCTGAGTGCGATTGAAATCATTAAACAAAAAAGAAACGTATTGTAAGTATATATTTTTACTTTTAACGCAAGATCACTTACGCCTGCCGCAATCCAGTTCAAAACAATCATATAACCCTGGAATGACATAGGCTCCAAAATAGCAGGCGCGGCAATCAATAATATCGGTGTCATCAACACACCAAACTGCGCAAATGATGATTTGAAAGGAATATGAATTCGCAACCGGAAATGTACAGCTGCCATAACAAACAATAAACTGCTAAACGCAGCAAAAATACTGGCAAGCGCTACGCCCGTGACACCTGATGGTGGAATAGATTTGAATCCATAAACCGCTACCAGATTTCCAATTACGTTTACCGAAAAAAAGATTACATTACTGTAAGTATTCCATTTGGGTGCACCATAAATATTTAAAATAGTTTGGTAGATTAAACGGCAGCCCCAAAAACCCACCATCCAACCAATAATAGATAAGTATTCAACAGCGTAGGTTTCGACCGCGTCACTTAGGTTCATCGCGCGAGCTACAACACAGCCACCATAATTTACCGCGAGAATCGCAATTATAGATAAACAAATAACAAAGAAACTGTAAGCGCCAATAGTCGCATTACCGCGCTGATAATCATTGGCACCAATGCGTTGACCAGCGATACTTGCACCCGCAAACGCACTGACTTGCAAAAAGGCATTAGCAACAAACACTAAAGGTGTAACTGCGCCGACTGCTGCCGCAGCCGAATCAGATACACGGCTGAGGAAATACATATCGACGAGGGGGATGGTATAAGTGACAGCCTGGTCAAAGAACATGGGGGCGCTCATACCCCACAAACCTTTTTCCAATACCTGACTTTTAGGAGATTTGTGCATCAACAACAACTCAAGATGAAGTTGATGCACATGTTACCAATTTAGCGAATAATTTTCCCTGAGGCCAAAGGTAAAGATCCTATAAGGATATTAAGAATTCCAACTTTATCAGCTTGTTAACTCGCTTCACGCAATACCACCATTGGAGGCGTTGTGACCACCGGTCTACAACACAACACACCCAACACACTGATAAACACAGCACTGCCAAAAGGTACAATCAACCAATAAATAAAATGAGGTTGCATAGGGTTTTTGAAAATAAATTTTTGCATAGATAGCAGTAACGACTCCGCCCCAACAACAGCAATCAAACCAGACAGCAATCCCAATACCAAAAACTCTACTAAAACGCTCCCTAAAATTAATTGTCGAGAGCTACCAAGGGCGCGTAGCAAGCCAGCCTCCTGCTTACGGCTATCGATGCTGCTCATCACCGCTGCAAATAGCACAAGGGAACCAGCAACAAGCGTTAACCACAATACCAAACCTATACCGTCGCTGACCTGATTAATAATATTGCGTATCTGATCAATAATCCGATCTAACTCGATAACCGTTATAGTCGGGTATTGGCGTAGCAACTGATTAATAAAAAGCTTTTGTTCCGCCGGCAAATAAATACTGGTCATATAAGTTGGTGAAAAAGGATCAAGTGCTTGCGGTTCAAAAATGAAAAAGAAATTAGGGTTCATTGTCTTCCAGCTTAAGCTGCGAATACTTGCAACCTGCACGTCAAGCTCAAGCCCGCCGAATGAAAAACGTAGTTTGTCACCCAATTTCAAATTCATACTTTTAGCAACACCATCTTCTACGGATACACCGGGCAAAGAGGTCTTATGCCACTTATCCCACCACTCACCCTGTAATATTTTATTGTCTTCCGCTAAAACCTCTGCCTGGGTTAAATTGAGTTCACGCTGCAGAGCATTCGCACCTTTAACCATTTCCTCATCAGGAACAGATCCATTAATTTGAATTAGCCGACCTCTAATCATGGGATATAGGGGAGCGCTTATTAATTTTTCATTCGTCAGCATAGATCTAACGTTATCAACATCCGTTGGAGCAATATTTAATAAAAAATGGTTAGGTGAATTTTCCGGAACCTGGCTTTTCCAATCATCAATTAATGACGTGCGCACAATAGCCAAGGTAACTAATAACATGATTGCAATGGCAAACACCATAATCTGCACAAGGCTTTGACCTTTACGGCGTTGCAAATTAGAAAATGCCAAGCGTCCAAATCCGCCCATTTTTGTGGAGAGTGATTTGCTGATCAACAACAGCATCCATGACAGCAGCAAGGAGACTATAATAATCACCACTAGCGCACCACTAATGCTTGCCGCCAGCTTTATGTCCTGACTAAATAAAAATATCAAAGCAACCACTGCAAACAATGCCAAAATTCCTTGTCCCCAGGAGCGCAAACTACTAACTTCCATTTCTTTACGCAGGATTTTCAACGGCGGAATTGTTGGTAAAAACCACAGCGACGGCAGCGCAAAAAAAGTGAGGCAGATCAAACCACTAAAAAAGCTCAACACATATGGCAGAAGATGTCCGCCTTGCAAAACCAGGTTGTAATTTTTTTCTAAATTATGAGCAACAAAAATTTCAATTGCGCAACCCAACAGCAATCCTAATGCAGACGCAATACTACCTAATATAAATAGCTGCCCAAAATACAGTTGCCGAATTCTGTTAGCGCTGGTGCCCAAGCTTTTCATTAAAGCAACTTGATTAGTATGGCGTTCCGAAAATTGGCGCGCAGCAATTGCAATTGCAACACCAGCTAACAAAACAGCAATAGCGGCCGCAAAGAGTAAAAAATTTCGGCTGGACTTTAAGGTGTTAGACAAACGCTCTTGGCTTGTAGCAACACTACCCACTCTTTCATGTTTACTAAGCTGAGGCTTTAACCATTCAATAAATTTATCGACCTTGCCATCCTTATCACTGGCGAGCAGCCACGAGTAGGAAATATTGCTGCCTTCCTTGGTAACCTGCGTGGCAGGAACATCATCTATGCTCATCAAAATTTTTGGAGCCAAGGTTGAAAAGAAACTTCCACTTTCCGCCTCCCGAATCACAACATGGGTAACTTGTAATTCGAGGTCACCAATAAAAAGCTTATCGCCCACATTAATATTAAGTTGCGCCAGCAAACGAGAATCTACCCAGATCTCACCCGAACGCGGAGCGGATGTTGCAAATTGAATATCTTTCGCATCCATGGCAAAAGGTTTGTTGCTAATTTTTAGTTGTCCACGTAATGGATAATTTTTTTCCACCGCTTTAACGGAAGCCAAATGCATTTCGTCACCGGCATAAACCATTGACGAAAATTCAATAGTATTAGATTGTAATAAACCATCTTGCTGAGCGCGCAATTTCCACTCAGGATTCATCGTGCGGGTGCTATTTATCCAGGAATCCGCACCAAGCAGTGCATTGCTCTGATTTATCAAAGTTGATTCAAGACGATCAGTAAATATTGCAATTCCACTGAGCACAGCGACTGCCAACACAATGGAAACACCGAGCAGCTTTAACTCGCCACTGCGCCAGTTACGTAGTAATAATTGTAGAGCTAACATCATTTCATCTCCTCTTTAAATGGTTAAAGATCGTTAGAAATAATGCTGCCAGCAGAAAGCTCAATGTGCTTATGGCACAAAGAAGCCAAACGCTGCTCGTGGGTAATTAATATTAATGTAGTACCTTGCGAACGATTCAATTCAAATAATAAATCAATAATTTTTGCGCCGGTTGCGCTATCCAGATTTCCGGTGGGCTCATCGGCAAAAAGAATTTTAGGCTGACTGGCAAATGCGCGAGCTATCGCAACACGTTGTTGTTCACCGCCGGATAATTGTTGTGGGTAATGCTTAAGACGTTTTTCCAAGCCTACATGACGCAAAAATTCTGTGGCCAAACTGCGAGCTTGTTTGTTGCCGCACAACTCTAGCGGCAACATGACATTTTCTAATGCGGTTAGTCCGGGCAAAAGCTGGAATGACTGAAATATAAATCCCACGCTCTGAGCACGCACCTTAGCCCTGCCTTCTTCATCCAGGCTGGTGAGGCTATTATTATCCAGATAGACCTCGCCAGAGGTAGGTACATCCAATCCTGCCAAAATACCCAAGAGGGTGGATTTGCCTGAGCCAGAGGCTCCTGTAATTGCAAGGGATTCCCCCGCAGCAACACTCAATGTGATAGGTTGCAATATTTCCAACTCACCTTCCTGGGTGGTCACTGATTTCGTTATTGCTCGTACATCAAGTATTAATGCAGACGACATAATTAATTCTCTTGGGTTGTAAAATCAAATATTGCCACAATGCTTATCAAAGCAATGTTAAGTTTCGCAATCAAGTTTGACGAGGCATAATGCGTTAAAGATGCAGTCACAAAAATTTTTTTAATTCGCAGGATTTATCGAGACATTTATATAGACAAAGGAATTCAATCGCTATCAAAATAGCCCCATCCTTAAGACCACAATGCCACATTTACAGGAAGCCTTAGCATGACTTTTGTCAGAATTTTGGTGCTCGCATTATTCACTTTTGTAGCAACATTTGCCTTTGCCAAACAACCAAGCATTCTTGTTATGGGCGATAGCTTGAGCGCTGGCTACGGAATTAAATTGGAACAAGGATGGGTGCACCTGTTACAACAGGAACTGGCTAAAAAGCAACAAGCCACTCTTATAAACGCGAGCGTGAGTGGTGAAACAACCAGTGGTGGTTTAACCCGCCTGCCCGCGCTGCTTAGCAAACACAAACCTGATATTGTTATTCTTGAATTAGGGGGCAATGATGGGTTGCGCGGCCAGCCGTTAAAAATCATGCGAGAAAATTTACAAGCAATGATTAGCTTAAGCCAAGGTAGTAATGCAAAAGTATTGCTTGCGGGAATGCAAATCCCACCGAATTATGGGCAACGCTACACAACACAATTTAAAGATATTTACCCGGAACTTGCAGAAAAAAATAAAATCTTGCTGATTCCTTTTTTGCTGGAAGATGTAGCAGGCCATAGCAACCTTATTCAACCGGACAACATACATCCGACAGCAGAAGCACAGCCAGCCATTGTAAAAAATGTCTTGCCTGTTTTATTACCGATGATCAAAGAAGCTGCGCAATAGAAATGACTAGAGAGCAGCTTCCATATAGTCCACCATAAGCTGCACAGTTTTATTACCGCGGAATTCATTCACATCCAGGCGATAAGCCACTTTTACTTTTTTCGCCTGCAAATTTGGCCAAAGCTTGGCATCAATATTAAACGCTATGGCATCTACCAATTGTTGCCCCAGTGGATCAACACCCAAGGTCATTTTCAGGTGCTTTTCACCCAAGAGTTTCTGCTGAATTAGAAAGAATTCACCATCAAAAACCGGCTCTGGAAAATGTTGTCCCCAAGGGCCTGATTCGCGTAACTGCTGGGCCATCGACAAATTAAAATCTTGCGCGTGTAGTTCACCATCGCTTAGCACTACAGCAGACAAATCATCCTGCGTTAATTGACGGCGCACTTCGTCATCAAAAGCCCGCGCAAACGCAGAAAAATTTTCGCGAGTCAAACTCATTCCAGCAGCCATAGCGTGACCGCCAAACTTTTGCAAAATGTGTGGATGACGTGCGGCTATTGCATCCAAGGCATCGCGAATATGAAACCCGTGGATTGAACGCGCAGAGCCTTTGATTTGCCCGTCGCCAACATCTGCAAACACAATGGTTGGTCGATGATATTTATCTTTAATTCGCGAAGCCAAAATACCAATCACACCCTGATGCCATGTTTCATCAAACAAACACACGCCCCAGGGTAACGCATCTTCATCTGCCGATAACACTTTTTGCAGCATAGACATAGCCTCCTGCTGCATACCGGTTTCAATGGCTTTTCTGTCCTTATTTAAATCGTCCATCTGCATGGCCATTTCACGTGCAAGAGATTCACTTTCACAAATCAGACATTGAATGCCGAGAGACATATCGTCCAAGCGCCCTGCCGCGTTTAGACGTGGGCCCAGTGCAAATCCAAAATCACTGGCAACAACTTTATGCGCTTGCTTGCCTGCGACATCTAACAGAGCATTTATTCCCGGACGCGCCATACCCGCACGAATTCGCTGCAAACCTTGGGCAACGAGAATACGATTATTGTGATCAAGGGGAACAACGTCCGCCACTGTGCCGAGCGCAACCAAATCTAAAAAGCTCGCCATATTCGGTTCAGTAATTCCGCTTTCTGCAAACCAGCCCATTTGACGCAACTCAGCACGCAATGCGTTCATTACGTAAAAAATAACACCAACACCCGCAAGATTTTTGCTGGGGAATTCGCAACCGGGTTGATTGGGATTTACGATGGCATCTGCTTCGGGCAATTCACTACCCGGCAAATGGTGATCTGTTACGATTACTGCAATACCTAATTCGCGCGCTGCATTTACACCTTCGATACTGGAGATTCCGTTATCTACAGTGATGATTACATCCGGTTCCTGCGCGGCAGCTACGGCAACAATTTCTGGCGTTAAACCGTAACCATATTCAAAGCGGTTGGGCACCAAAAAATCCACATTATGCAAACCCATTGCACGCAAAGCCAAGACTGCAAGCGCACTGCTGGTTGCGCCGTCAGCGTCAAAATCACCAACGATTATTATTTTTGCACCGGCAACAACTGCATCCGCCAAAATACTTACAGCTTCCTGCAAACCTTTGAAGTTTGGTTTATGCAGCTGCGCGAGTTGATATTGCAATTCATGTTGCTGCTGAATGCCGCGAGCGCTGTAGATGCGTTGCAGTAAGGGATGAACTGATTCATCGAATTTAGTTTGTTGATCGATTGCACGGCGTTTGATAATTTTTTTCATAAGTAGATTTTAATTTAACAGGGAATCGTCATCCTCGCGAAGCGGGGATCCAGCTTTTGATTTTGTAAACTAAAAGAGCTGGATCCCCGCTTCGCGAGGATGACGATTCCCTATTTACTCTACTCAATCACTTAAAAAGAAAGAAATAGTTTTTAAAAACAAAAAACGCCGCATTAGCAAACCAATGCGGCGTTTCGTTATACGCAGAATACTAAATTATTTGCGCACGTTAGCCGCAATAAAATCCTGAACCTTTTTAAGCTCTTGCGGCAATACAGTGTAACGCTCTTCGCGCTCAAACAAATCTGTCATGTGATGCGGCAACGCTGGATCTTCATCCTGCCCTGCCTTACGCACTGCTTCCGGGAATTTTGCAGGATGCGCAGTTGCTAAACACACCATTGGAATGTCGTGACGACGGCGAGTCTTACGCGCGGCTTCAACACCAATAGCAGTGTGTGGATCAAGCAAGTATTCGGTATTTTCAAATACATCGCGAATCACATCAATAGTGACATCATCATTCACGCCGTAGCTAGTAAATAACTCACGTGCGCGTGAAAGTGCAGATTCTTTTAATACCATGCTGCCTGATTTGAAATCTTCCATTAGCTGGCGAATTGCATTGCCATCGCGATCATACAAATCAAACAACATACGCTCGAAGTTGCTCGATACCATGATATCCATGCTTGGCGACAAGGTATGTTGCAATTGATTTTTGCTGTGATCGTTACTGCTAATACAACGGTGCAATATGTCGTTGCTGTTGGTGGCAATAACTAATTGATCAACCGGCAAGCCCATTTTCTTAGCAAGATAACCCGCAAAAATATCACCAAAGTTTCCAGTAGGAACAGAGAAAGCAATTGGACGATGTGGAGCGCCGAGCGCCAAACCTGCGTAGAAGTAGTAAACGATTTGCGCCATGATACGCGCCCAGTTAATGGAGTTTACCGCTACTAGTTGACGACCTTCTGGCAGAAAAGATTGATCGCCAAAACTTGCTTTCACCATATTTTGGCAATCGTCGAAGTTACCTTCGAGTGCAATATTGAAAACGTTCGGTGCAAGTACAGTGGTCATTTGGCGACGCTGAACTTCAGACACGCGATTGTTCGGGTGCATGATAAAAATATCGATGTTATCGCAACGGCGACAACCTTCAATTGCTGCTGAACCTGTATCGCCAGAGGTTGCGCCCATGACCACAACTTTTTGGTTACGCTTTTTCAATAAGTGGTCAAGCAAGTGACCTAAAAATTGCAACGCGAAATCTTTAAACGCAAGCGTTGGGCCTTGGAACAACTCCAGAATAAATTCGTTATGTGCAGTTTGCACGAGCGGAGCAATTGCATCATGACGGAAAGTTGCGTAAGCATCGGCAATAATTTTTTTGAAATCCTCATCGCTCACCGCACCAGCAACAAATGGCTTCATTACGTTGAACGCCAAATCCTGATATGACAAGCCAGCCCATGACGCAATTTCTTCTTTTGAAAAAGTTGGCAAAGTTTCTGGCACATACAAACCGCCATCAGGAGCCAAACCAGTTAGAACAACTTCTTCGAAAGAAAGCGCAGGTGCAATGCCGCGGGTGCTGATGTATTTCACGTTAATTAACCTTTTACAAAATTTTCAAAATTATTTCGATACTGCGCGTATTGTCACTTACTTCAATGATTCAACACGAATGCGAACAACAGGAGCTGAAATAGAATCAAGTGATTCAATTTTGCTAATCGCAGCAATCATTTTCTTTTCTTGCACACGATTGGTAAGCAAAATTAACGGCACAGTTGATTCACCCTCCTTCGCTTCTTTTTGAATCATGGCCTCAATACTGATCCCCGAGTCGCTCAAAATAGTCGCAACTTTAGAAAGAACGCCTGGCTTATCCAACGCAGACATACGCAGGTAATAAGCGGTTTCAATTTCATCCATTGGCAAATGTTTTTGCTCGGTAACGAACTCGTCCTGAAAACCAAGATAAGGAACGCGGTGAGCTGGGTCTGCAAGCAAAGTACGCGCAACATCAACAATATCACCTACAACAGACGAACCTGTTGGCTCTGCACCCGCGCCAGCGCCGTAATAAAGTGTTGGACCTACAGCATCACCTTTTACCAATACAGCATTCATAACGCCATCAACATTCGCGATTAAGCGCTTTTCTGGAATCAGCGTTGGGTTTACATGCAATTCAATTCCACCGGCAGAGCGACGCGCTATACCCAAGTGCTTGATGCGATAGCCAAGCTCTTCAGCGTAATTCACGTCTTCAGTCGAAATTTTGGTGATGCCTTCTGTGAATACTTTTTTCACATCGAGCGGAATGCCAAATGCTAGCGAAGCCAAAATCACCAACTTGTGCGCCGCATCAATACCTTCTACGTCGAAAGTTGGATCTGCTTCGGCATAACCCAACTCTTGCGCTTCTTTAAGCACATCTTCGAAAGCACGACCTTTGTCGCGCATTTCGGTCAAAATAAAGTTGGTAGTACCGTTAATGATGCCCGCCAACCATTCAATGTTGTTAGCAGCCAAACCTTCACGGATAGATTTGATAATTGGTATACCGCCTGCAACAGCAGCTTCAAACGCAACAGTGACACCTTTAGCTTTAGCGGCCGCAAAAATTTCATCGCCGTGATGAGCAATCAATGCCTTATTTGCTGTAACGATATGCTTGCCATTAGCGATTGCAGTCAATACCAAATCTTTGGCAACGGTAGTGCCGCCGATTAACTCAACAACGATATCAACAGCTGGATTATTCACCACATCGAAAATATCGCGGGTAACGGAATAGCCTGACGTATCCACTTTCGGGTTATCGCGACGGGCGCCAATTTGCACAATAGACACATTGCAACCTGAGCGGGCATCGATCAGCTTTTTGTTGCGTGTGAGTATGTTTACAGTGCCGCTAGCGACGGTTCCAAGACCGCAGATGCCCACGTTGACCGTGCGCGCAGAGTTGACTGGATTCAAGTAGATTCCCCTAAGCGTGAAAGCCCAAAAAAAGAAACGAAAAAATAAGGATTGAACCCCAAGCATTTAGCCGGTTTTCAAAAAAGGTGGTCACCATACTCAGGGAAGTCAGGGCTGTCAATGCACCAGCCCTGCTGATAAGCGAAGTTCTACAGAAAAACGAAAATTACAAAATACCAAGATCTTTTGCGAGCTGACTTGGGGGCAAATAACCTAACTTGATAGTGCCATCTGGCATCCAAAGTGCGGGGGTTGCACTCACACCCAAACGCCCGCCCAATTCGAATTGCGCAGCAACAGGATTGGGGCACGTGAGGTTTGGAACCTCATAGCCTTCTTTAACTTTGGTCAATACAGCTTGCTTGTCTTTAGAGCACCAGGCGGTTACCAGCTTGTCTGCAGATGGGCTGGGGATACCGGAGCGCGGGAAAGCCAAATAACGAATTTCAATACCCAGCTTGTTGTAATCAGCCATTTCACTATTTAGCTTACGGCAATAACCACAGTCCACATCAGTAAACACATAAACCACAGCCTTGGTTTTTGCAGGTTTGAAGTTAATGGAGTCTTTGGGATTGATGGTTGTCAGCATTTTCTTGCGCTCGGCAACCAAGGCCGGATCTTCCCATTTAGCGATGCCGGTAGAGGTAACGTCAAAAATATCGCCCTGGATAAATTTGCTACCGTCGGCGGTGACCAATACATCGCTACCGCCAATTTGCACAAGGTACAAGCCAGCAATAGGGGAAGGACGAACCGAAGTCACTTTGTATTGGGGAATCGCCTGGGAAAGCTTGGCAATGATAATAGACTCGGGTGTTGGGCGCTTAAGCAAGTTGCCCGGTGCATCGGCCGCATAAGCAGCACCCATGCAGAAAAAAGCCATGAAACCAAACCATAAAGACAGGCGACTAGCAGCCATAACTAACTCCAAAACGATAAATTAACCGCGCGGGTGATGCGCAGCGTGCTGTGCTTTCATTCGTGTACGCGCAATATGCGTGTAAATCTGTGTTGTTGATAAATCACTGTGCCCCAATAGTAATTGTACCACTCGCAAATCAGCTCCGTGATTTAAAAGATGGGTCGCAAACGCGTGCCTGAGGGTATGCGGCGATAAAGGTTTATCGATACCCGCAACTGTAGCCCAATGCTTGATGCGATGCCAAAAAGTTTGGCGGGTCATGTGCTGCGCGCGCGTACTGGGAAATACCACTTCGTTAGGCAAGTTATTCAGCAAAAAAGGTCTTGCCTCGCGAAAATATTTTTCCAGCCATGAAGCAGCTTCCTCCCCCATAGGAATTAGCCGCTCTTTACTACCTTTCCCCATTACGCGAATTACATTCTGACGTAAATTGATTTGCGGCATAGTCAGGGTTACCAATTCAGTCACTCGTAAGCCACAAGCGTAAAGAACCTCCAGCATAGTGCGATCACGTAACCCGATAGGATCCTCCAAATCTGGGGCATCCAACAATGCTTCGACATCAGCTTCGGTTAAAGATTTCGGTAAGGAGCGAGGTAATTTTGGGCTTTCGATTAACGCCATAGGGTTTTCTTGCAAAACACCCTCTCGCAATTGGTGGCGATAAAACCCGCGCATGCACGAGAGAAAACGCGCACTTGAACGGCTTTGAAGCTTCTGCGACAACCGGTGCGCAAGATAGGACTGTAGATCAACAGAAGTAACGCCCAACAAATTCTTTCCCTGCAAACATAACCACTGAGCAAACAAGGTTAAATCTGTGCGATAGGAATCCAGCGAGTTTTGACTCAGGCCTTTCTCCATCCAAATCGCATCAAGATAAAGTGCGATAACACTTTCTTCGTGCGCCGATAGCGGTTGCGGTAAATCAGCTTCCATTAAAGCATCTCAAAAAATTCGAGATTAACAGAAAACAAAAAGCCAGGGCAGTTTCCTGCGCTGGCTTTTGCGGTTATAGCAACTAAAAAATTTAGCTGACTATTAAACCAATTTTTCCTTAATACGTGCAGCCTTACCAGTAAGGTCGCGCAGGTAGTAAAGTTTAGCTTGACGTACATCACCACGACGCTTCAGGGTGATGCTCTCGATTTGGCGAGAGTGAGTTTGGAAAGTACGCTCAACACCAACACCGTGAGAAATTTTACGTACGGTGAAAGCAGAGTTCAAACCACGGCTACGGATAGCGATTACAACGCCTTCGAAAGCCTGTGAACGCACGCGATCACCTTCTTTTACTTGTACCTGAACTACAACGGTGTCACCTGGTGAAAATTCGGTTACGTTGGCTTTCAGTTGTTCAGCTTCGAGAGCCTGAATAATTTTGTTAGTCATTGATATTCTCCTAAGAGTCTATAGCTTCACAGCTAGAGTGTGTCGTTATCAAGGTCCCGACGATAATCCGTCAACAGCTTTTGCTGTTCCTCGGTTAAGTTTATTGCTTGCAATAAATCTGGCCTTTTCAGCCATGTTCGCCCTAACGCTTGTTTCAAGCGCCAGCGCCGAATCAGTTCATGGTTACCAGACATTAAAACCTCTGGAACCCTCATGCCTTCAAATTCTTCCGGCCGAGTGTAGTGCGGGCAATCTAACAAACCCGCAGTAAACGAATCTTGCTCTGCCGATAGCGCGTGCCCTAAAGCCCCCGGAATTAACCGCGTTACCGCATCTATCAACACCATCGCCGGCAACTCGCCACCGCTTAACACATAATCACCGATGGACCATTCTTCATCGATAACTGTGTCGAGCAAGCGCTCGTCTATGCCTTCGTAGCGCCCTGCGATCAAAATCATGTTGTTATAGCCCGAAAGCTGCACAACACCCGCTTGATCCAGCGTTCTACCCTGTGGCGACAGGTAAATCACTTTGGCTTCACTACCCGCCCAGACCTTGGCTTCTGCGATAGCATCCCGCAAGGGTTGCACCATCATCACCATACCGGGGCCGCCACCGAAGGGGCGATCATCCACTGTTGAGTGGCGATCATGCGCAAAATCTCGTGGAGTGATAGTTTTCAACTCCACCAAACCTTGCTTGAGCGCGCGACTGGTAATACCAAAGTTGGCGATAGCGCCAAACATATCGGGGAAGATCGAGATTACCGCTATCTTTAACGGTGACCCGCTTGTTTGTGGTTGATTATCCACCACAGCCCCTCAATGATTTTAAAACTTAAAATTCTGGATCCCAGTCAACTAGTATCTCGCCTGCCGTTAAATCCACAGAGAGAACAAATTGCTCGGGAACATAAGGCACTAAACGTTCTTTTTGGTCGATAGATTCAGCATCGCCGACCACCACCAACACATCGTTAGCACCCGTTTCAAACAGTTTTGACACAATCCCCAAGCGCTGACGCGTACCGGAAAACTGTGTGTATACTGCCAAGCCCTCAAGCTGACTCCAGTAGTATTCACCATCATCCAGCTCTGGCATGAGATCGCGTTCAATCGCAATATCGAAACCGGTAAATTCCATCGCCAAATCGCGATCATCCACCCCAACAATATGCGCAACAAAAGCGTCGCCATGCGGTCTTGCATCATCAATCTCAACCTTTTTGACACCGTGGGCTGTTTTCAACCACCAAGGGTGATACTCAAAGAGGTTTTCTTGCGGCTCGGTGTAAGAGTGAACCTTCACCCAACCTTTAATACCAAATACAGCAGTGATACGCCCAACGTTGATTAAATCTAATTTTTTCTCAGACATTAGGCGTCAAATCACTTAAGCAGCTTTTTGGCTTTTAACGAGAGCAGCAACGCGATCACTCAATTGAGCGCCTTGAGCAACCCAGTGAGCCAAACGGTCAGCATCAACACGCAAAGTTTCTTCTTGACCACGAGCAACTGGATTGAAGAAACCAATACGCTCAATGAAACGGCCGTTACGAGCGCTGCGGCTGTTGGTTACAGTCAAGTGATAAAATGGACGAGCTTTAGAGCCGCCACGTGACAGACGAATAGTTACCATTGAGGTCTTCTTCCTGTGTTTGTTTAGAGGAGAGCGTTAATGCTCTCAGTTAAAAAAATGTTAATCGCACAACAAGGTATGCGAAAGGCGCGGCATTTTAAGGGAAAGCGATGGGTTTGTATAGACTTGTTTCGCCCCTAAACCACAAGATCTAGGGAGCCATATCCTCAAATCGACTGGTTACTGGTAGATCGATGGACTGAGCAAAGCCCGGCAAAGTGATTTTTGACTGACTAATAGTAATTTGGCTCTCATCAACCAGGTTTTTACCAAAGTGATAGATAGTATCGAAATTACCCTTAAGCGCTTGCTGGTCATAATCATTCGCATTGGCTACAACCGCCGCTCGGCGCTCCTGATAAGCCGCTACAGCATCAGCCCCATAACGACGACTCAGCATTGACGCCACTACATGAGGCGCCAAAAGATTCGCCGTAGCGTTATTGCCTCCAAAGCCTTTGGAGTTCAGGAAAGCAACATCAATAGGCGAGGACCTACGGTCAACATCTTTAATCGATATTTGCAGGCGCTCGGCAAAAACATCATCCGCAACCTTGTCGATGGTTTTAATGCCCGGAATCAGGCCGTATTTGAAAACTCCCAAGCTGGAGATCAACTGCTCGCCACTTGCAGCAGCCAACGAATGACCAACGTAAGCCTTCACTGCAGAAACCGGCCACTGCGTAATACCAAAAGTTTGGGCGATTTGATCGAAAATATGCGATTCAGTGACACGGTTTTGCGGAGTGCTTGAACCATGGGCCTGGATCATGGAGCGCTCACGGACCGCTTCTTCACCCACCAAGGCGCGCGCTGCAGCCACAGCCTTAGCCATGGTGATGTAATTACCCGGACCGGGAGCGGAAATGGATTTTTTAAAGCCGTCAGCATTAATAAACACATCGCTCACGGCACCGTGAATGTCTGCACCCAATTCCATCACCAAGGCATCATCCATCAAGACAATGTATTGGCTAGCCTCTGCCATAGTAAAACCGGCGTTTTCACCAAACGGGCGACTTGTGCGGCGAGGATCAGCCTCTTCGGTACCATCCAATTTTCTAAGCTTTTCTTCACTGGCCAACGCACCCATGGTCGCATAGCCATCAATAATCTCAGGCAGTATGGGCGCCTCAGCAGTACCCACCACAGCAACGCGACATTTACCCGCAATAATATCTTCCACGGCAGCGCGCAGGTTATACAGAAAGGACGCACAAGCTCCCGTAATGGCACCAGTGTGGCCTACGCTCCCAAGGATGTAAGCATTTACAAAATCAGCGGGCATGGTATTTAAACCCAGCGGGCATTGTTTACTACCGACTCGACCACCTTTTAAGCGCGATTTCAGCAAACCGCCGAAACCATTTTCGTCCATTTGGCTCATAACGTTGCTGGCATAAACGGTGACCTGATCAGGATTAACAGCATCCATAATGGTCTGCCATTCAATACCAACAGATTGAATGGCATCTGAAGCGCCAATGACCGCCAATTGCAGTGCGCGCGGATGGTAATGTGAATTGTAGAGGGAACCAGGATTGAAACCGCGCGGCAACTGACCCGCAGATTTAACAGGCAGCTCGCGATAACTATCAAATTTAACTTCCAGGCCATTTGGCGCTGTGACTTGGACACGGTCATCATCCAAATCTTTTACCAACCAATTTGCGGGCACCGGCTCAGGCAAATCGCGGCGGCGCATGTCAAAAACTAGAGGTTGGTCATTGGCCCCCAGAACAGCATTTTTCTGCCAGTGAGCAGCATCCACGTCAAAAAAAGTTTTCTCAATGCGACGAATCAAGGTGCCATCTAAAACCGCAGCGCCATGCTTCGACTCTATCTGAGCCAGACTCAAGGTATTGCCTGATTCATCCTGATATTGGTCGCCTTCGTATTTCACTAAACCCATCATGACAGCCAAACCCGCCAGGGTTTCCTGACGTTCTTGCTCCGGCAAGCTCTCAATGACCATGCGACGATAAGCATGATGACCGGAACTACGGCCTGCAGCACTAAAACCACCAAAACCAACAATGATAGGCAAACGCGACATCTTTAACCTCAGGCAACAAACAAGCATTCGATAAAAACAGTCTATTGAGTTCAACCTCCAAAGTCATTGTTGATTTAGCCATAATTAATGGTATTTTAGCCATTACTAACCGAGGCCCATATGCAAAGCACCAACATCACCTTTGTCTTGCTTGAGAACATGCTTGCAACCAGCACTACCCTACCCTCCGAGATGTTGTTGGCAGCTCAAAGTGCGGCATCTAAAGCCTTAACAGTCAACGCCCAAAATACACCGCCCATACAAATACGTACCGCCAGCCTAACGGGAGAGCCGGTTTTAACTCGCTCGGGTTTGCGTTGGCAGCCAGACGGTGCGCTGCATGAATTCGCTGACAACCAGATCATTTACATCCCGGGCCTGTGGCGCAACCCTCGCCCCCTCATAAAAAAAAGCCAAGCTTTGCTGGATTGGCTAAAACAGGAATACCAAAATGGGGCATTAATTAGCGCCGTTGGCACCGGATGTTGTTTTTTGGCGGAGGCCGGATTACTGGATGGTAAAGCTGCTACTACTCACTGGCATTATTTTGATCAGTTCCAAAAAGATTACCCGCTGGTGCAACTCAAACGGCAATATTTTATTACCCAAGCGGGCAACCTTTATTGCGCAGCCAGTGTGAACTCTCTTGCCGATTTAACAGTGCATTTTATTCAACGATTATTTGGAAAAGAAATCGCCAATCACGTTGAACGGCATTTCTCTCACGAAATTCGCCGTGCTTATGAAGCGAGTGGTTTTTTTGAAAAAGAGCACAGCAACCATCCGGACGAAGACATCACCCAAATTCAAATTTGGTTACAAGATAATTATCACCGTGACATCGTTATGACACAGCTAGCCGAAAAATTTGGCATGAGTACGCGAACATTAAATCGCAGATTCAAAGCAGCACTGGGAATTTCGCCGTTAGATTTTTTACAGGAAGTTCGAATTAATATCGCCAAAGATCTATTGAAGACCACCAACTTATCTATTAACGAAATCGTTGATAAAGTTGGTTATCAAGACACAGGATTTTTTACCGCCTTATTTAAAAAGCATTTGGCAACGACACCTATTGCCTATAGGGAAACCGTACGCGCAAAATTATTTAGCACAACCTAAAAACGAATATCCCCCGCACAAAAAACTGCACGAGGGATAAATTCGATGAGGTCAGATTAAGCGGCTACTGTATTTCCGCCGGCCTCAGCATTGGCGGCCACAGACGAAGTGACCTGAGTAAGCTTATCTTGCGCTGCACTATTTCCGATAGGAATACTACGAGGCTTCATAGCTTCTGGAATAATTCGCTGCAGATCTATATGCAACAAACCATTTTCATAGTTGGCTGATTGCACTTGGACATGATCAGCTAATTGAAAACGACGTTCAAAACTGCGTGCAGCAATACCTTGGTGCAGATAAGTACGAGCTTGCTCTTCTGTACCTTTATTAGCAGAAACAGTTAAATGATTTTGATTCACTTCAATATTAATTTCCGAGCGATCAAACCCAGCCACTGCCATAGTGATGCGATATTTATCTTCGCCCGTTAATTCAATATTGTAAGGAGGATAGCTTGGCTGATTTTGTTCAGCACGATTTAAACTATCAAGAATGTTGGCCATACGATCAAAGCCAATAGCAGAACGATACAGCGGAGAAAAATCAAAATTACGCATAAACATATCCTCAATTCTGAGCAATATAAAAAATGACTTATCGCAATGATCAAGTCGTTAGTTTTTTGCAACTCCCTGATGAGCAGCTGCCAGATAGATATGTAGCCTGCCTAAAACATTTCAAGGTAATAATTAAAAAATAATTACTCTCTAACTTGGAGTGCCGATTCCGGTGCACCAAGGCTTTAAAAATCGCACCAAAAGCAGACGGATCACGAATTTAGCAGCACCACATTTGCTCCCATTCGCTTATTACCTAAAAAACTTAAGGAACTATGTAGAGATTAAAATGTTATTAAGATAAGTGAATTTAATCTTGATATTTGTTATCAAAGAGTCAATATTGAAACCGAGGGTCGGGAGTTTTACCGGCTTCCCTAAATGTAAAAGCCGGAAAATTGAATCTGCCCTCTAACATAAACGTTAAGGAGCTTTATGATGAAACCTGCTGTCGACGTTCTCTATCGTGATTTGGATTTCTCTGCTTCACTCAACGAAGTTATTACAAAAAAACTTGAAAAACTAAACCGCTTCTCCGATCAAATTATGCACAGCCGTGTGGTTCTTGACACCCCCCACAACCACAAACACAAAGGCAAACAATTCCGCGCCTCTATTGAAATAGATATCAAAGGCCATCCTATAGCCGTTACACAGGACAACGAATCGATTCATCTTGCCGTGCGCGATGCGTTTAATAGCGCCGAACGTAAAGTTAAACAAATCACAGCACGTCAAAGAACGCTGCAATAGGCAGCTCCCCGGCACTTACAAGTGCCTATAAAAAAAGCCGGAACCTCTTGCGAGATCCCGGCTTTTTTAACACCGTCACAAATTATTCTTTAGCTAACTGCGCGGACATAATGTCAATCAAACGGTTGAAGTTGGACAAGGAATTCATGTGTGCATAAATGAGTTCCAAACCATCTTTCTTAAACAAATCCAACGCCTCTTCATCGCTAATCGCTTTTAGATTTTCACGCTTCACAACAAAAAAGCCACCCAAATTCAACTTAACTTCTTCCTTTGCTTTGAAGGAAATGTTAGCCGACATAGGTTCTAACAAACCTAACTCATGTAATTTCTTGCTAAAGTTGCGCGTTAAAGGCGCGTGAGACTGATAGTCCTGTTGGAAAGCAATAATATCATTCAACAGATCTGAGTTGCTGCCGTCATCATTAAACAAACGCTCACCGCGGCTACCATCTTTAACGACTGCCTTACTGTCTTCATCCAAACAAAGGGTCATCATTTCTGCACCCTCTGCACCGCCCAAAATGAACGGATAACGGCGAATAAAAGCGGGCACATAGCGAGTGATTAAGATATTTTTATCGTTAAGCAGCAGATTTTGGTCGTCTTTTAACCCCATAACAGCGAGAGGGAGATATTCACCCTCTACACCGGTCTTGGAGAAGATAATCGGAAATTCAGCTGCTGCTGAGGAGATTTCGCTGGCGAGAAGAGGAACAGAATTTAAGTGGCTGACAAATGCATGGTCTTCAACGCTTATAGACCACTTGGCGTGCTTTTCAGATAAAGGTTGGATGTTGTCGTAAATCATTAATTGCTTTGACACGGGGATACCTCTTGTTATTGTGACGCACAGAGCGCTCTGGAAAAATTAGGTGCTTCAAAAATGAAAATGCATGGTAGCACTTTGATTGATGAGTGCCACTAGCTGGGAATTAAATTCGTTAGAACAAATAATGCGAAAATTTCGGGCAATAAAAAAGGCGCTTATAAAAGCGCCTTCTCATAAATATGGTCGGAACGGCGGGATTTGAACCCACGACCCCCACACCCCCAGTATGGTGCGCTACCGAGCTGCGCTACGCTCCGAGTGTAAACCTTTTGCTATTTATCACATGCGCAGCATAAACAATGCCTATGCTGCGAGGGACGGGCATAATACCTTAATTCATTGGGATTGCAACAAACTATTAGGATTAATCCGACGGGAATTTATGGGGCTTTTTAGCGCGACTTTAACACCTTTAAAACCTGTTCCAACTCGCCAATCATTTGATTGACCAATTGCGAAAATTGGTTGATATCGGTCTGCGAAGTTTCGCTGCTCATTTGCAAACGAGCGCCGCCAATCGTGAAACCTTGATCGTAGAGCAATGAGCGAATCTGGCGAATCGTCATTACGTCCTGACGCTGGTAATAGCGGCGGTTACCGCGGCGTTTAACGGGCTTTAATTGGGGGAACTCCTGCTCCCAATAGCGCAGCACGTGCGGCTTAACCGCACACAACTCACTGACTTCACCAATAGTGAAATAGCGCTTCCCGGGTATGACCGGGAGTTCGTCGTTATGACTGGGTTCCAACATAAGCTTCTACTCGAGCCTTAAGTTTTTGTCCGGGACGGAAGGTTACTACCCTGCGCGCGCTGATTGGTATTTCTTCGCCAGTTTTCGGGTTACGACCCGGGCGCTGGCTTTTATCGCGCAGTTCAAAGTTACCAAATCCGGATAACTTAACCTGTTCATTATTTTCAAGCGCGTGGCGAATCTCCTCAAAGAAGAGTTCGACCAGCTCCTTGGCTTCACGTTTGTTTAAACCTAAATCTTCATACAGCTTTTCAGCTAAATCCGCTTTGGTTAAAGCACCATCCGACATAGTTATTTTTCCTATTAAGGGCTGTCATAGGGCTATCTTAGGGTGGCAGCGAAATTAGCCTCCAAAGATTTAATAACCGCATCTATGGAAGCATTAACTTCATCCTCGTTAAGAGTGCGTGATGGATGCTGAAAGGTCAAGCCCAAAGCAACACTTTTTCTATGTGGATCAATGCCTTTGCCCATATATACGTCAAACACCTTTAAGTCCGTCACATGCTCGCCTGCGGCCGCAGATACAGTATCCATCAGGGTTTTAGCTGCCACTTGACGATCAATCAGGATCGCCAGATCACGGCGCACCTCGGGGAAGCGCGACAGGCTTGAGAATGCTGGCACCCTCGCCTGGGTAACCGCAGACAGCTTCAACTCAAACAAGAAGACGTTTTTAGGAATATCCAACTGTTGCTGTAAGGTTGGATGCAAAGCACCCACATAGCCTTGTAGTTCGCCGTTAAGATATATGGCTGCAGTTTGGCCGGGGTGCAAAGCGGAATGCTCACCCGCCTGGAAGCTAAAGTCTTTGGCATTGCCAGTAACTGCCAAAACAGATTCAAGGTCGCCTTTGATATCAAAGAAATCTACCGCTTCCGCGACGTTTGACCAAGCTTCTGGCAAGCGACTGCCGTAAATTAAACCGGCCAACATAGCTTCTTGCTGCAAACCATCAACACCGCCCTTCTCGCTCGGTACAAAACGCAACCCAGTTTCAAATAGGCGAACACGCTCTTGCTGACGGTTGAGGTTGTTACGCAGGACGGTAACCAAACCGGGCAGCAAGCTGGTCCGCATGGCTGCCAAATCTGCACTAATGGGATTGCGGAGCACTACTGGCTCGCACTTTGGATCAAACAAAGCAGAAAGTTTTGGCTCAATAAAGCTGAATGTAATCGCCTCTTGATAACCGCGAGCAACCAACTGGCGACGCACAGCTGAAACGCCAAGAACAGCTTCTGGGCGTTCATCGATTTGGATAGGTGTAGCCAAAGCGCGGGTTGGCAAACGGTTGTAGCCATATACACGAGCCAACTCTTCAAGCAAGTCGGCCTCAATGGAAATATCAAAACGGTAGCTTGGGACATTGAAAGTCCAGCCGTCAGCGTTTTGAGAAACCAAACTTAAACCAAGACGGGTAAGGATATCTACCACCTCGTCATCCGCCATCTCCAAGCTTAAGCCACTGACAATACGGGCTTTGCGTAGAGTTACTTGACGCTCTTGCGGCAAATGATCGTTGGTCACATGGGTCAAGGGGCCTGCTTCACCACCGACAATCTCAAGCAACAATGCAGTTGCGCGCTCGATAGCTTCCACCTGCAGGTTGTAATCTACACCACGCTCAAAACGATGTGAGGAGTCAGTATGCAAACCATAAGAGCGGGCACGACCTGCAACTGCTAATGGATTGAAAAAAGCGCTTTCAAGAAAAATATCGCGGGTTTCAGTCGTAACTGAACTTGGTTTACCACCAAATACGCCGGCAATTGCCAATGCGCCCTGCTGATCGGCAATCACCATAGTATCGGCATTGAGCTTAACCTCTTGGCCATCCAGCAATGTCAACGCCTCATCTTGTTTGGCCAAGCGAACATCAATACCACCAGACAGTTTTGACAAGTCAAAGGCATGCATAGGTTGGCCTAATTCGACCAGCACATAGTTAGTTACATCCACTACCGCGTCAATGCTACGCAGACCGGCGCGAACGAGCTTATCTTGTAACCAAGCAGGGCTCGGTTTGGTGATATCGATATTGCGGATCACACGGCCAACATAACGGCTGCACGCGGCACCCGCAGAAAGCTTTACTGGGAAAGTATCGGCAATAGTTGCTGTAATTGGATCGATTGCTGGCGACTGCACAGGCGCGCGGAACAGTACACCGACTTCACGAGCGATACCTTTAACACTCAGGCAATCGCTACGATTGGGAGTTAAATCTACTTCGATAAGCTTGTCATTAAGGTTCAAATAGTTTCGAATATCTGCACCTACAGGAGCGTCAGCAGCCAATTCCCATAAGCCAGTATCGTCATCACCTGCTTTTAATTCGGTTTGACCACAAAGCATGCCGAATGATTCAACACCGCGAAGCTTGGCCTTTTTGATCTGAAAGTCGCCTGGCAATTCAGCACCAATAGTAGCAAATGGGATTTTGATACCTACACGCGCATTAGCCGCGCCGCACACCACTTGGGTTGGGCCATCAGGCAGACCGGCAACTTGGGTTACACGCAACTTGTCAGCATCGGGATGCTGCTCACAAGCTACAATTTCACCCACGATTACACCGGTAAAATCGCCGGCGACTGATTCGATCGCATCTACTTCCAAACCCGCCATGGTGAGCTGGGCTACTAATTCGTCGGTGCCAACCGCAGGATTTACCCACTCGCGCAACCAGGATTCACTTACTTTCATATCGTCTATTCCGTAGGTCGAGCGAGCAAAACTCTAGCCCGACATTGTTCTGGTACCGAATTAGGCCTCGCCCAATCCAACCTGCATACAAATTAGAATTGCTTTAAGAACCGCAGATCATTCTCAAAGAACAAGCGCAAATCGTTTACACCGTAACGCAACATCGCCAAGCGTTCCACGCCCATACCGAACGCAAAGCCGGTGTAGGTTTCCGGGTCAACACCGCTCGCCTTGAAAACTTCCGGATGAACCATGCCGCAACCACCAACTTCCAACCAACCGCTGTTTTTACACATACGGCAGCCTTTACCACGACACTGGGTGCACTGGATATCCATTTCAGCCGAAGGCTCGGTGAATGGGAAATAAGAAGGACGGAAACGCACAGGTACATCGGCTTCAAAGAAGGTTTTGAGGAATTGATCCATAGTGCCTTTCAAATCGGCGAAGCTGATGTCTTTATCTACAACCAATCCTTCTACCTGATGAAACATCGGTGAGTGAGTTACATCAGAATCGCAACGGTAAACACGGCCAGGGCAAATCACACGAATCGGTGGCGTTTTGTTTTCCATGGTACGCACTTGCACGGGCGATGTGTGCGTACGCAACACGTGAGTGTCATCCACATAAAAAGTATCGTGCATTGCACGCGCAGGGTGATGCGATGGAATATTGAGTGCTTCGAAGTTGTGGTAGTCGTCTTCAATCTCCGGACCGACTTCTACGGTGTAACCCACCGCAGAGAAAATATCTTCGATGCGTTGCAAGGTGCGCGTTACTGGATGTAAACCGCCAGTGTGTTGGCCGCGACCTGGCAGCGTTACATCGACAACTTCACCGGCGAGTTTTGCGGCAATAGCAGCTTGCTCAAGCGTTGATTTGCGAACATCTAATGCAGCTTGCACAGCATCTTTCGCTTTATTAATTTCTGCACCAGCAGCCGGACGCTCTTCCGGCGATAACTTGCCGAGAGTTTTCATGAGTGCCGTAATGCTGCCGTTCTTGCCCAGATAATCAACACGCACAGCATCGAGCGCAGCCAAGTCTTGAGCATTGGCAACTAATTTGAGCGCTTCTTCAGTAAGCGCAGCGAGATTTTCCATCTGCTATTCCAGTTATTAAGATTTTTGTGATTCGTATTCTTGGGCAATTGATTGGTGATTTTCTACAACACAATCAATCACGCTCACTAGTAACTTTTGCGCAAACACAGGATCAAGGCCATAGGCTTTTGCAAGCTCGCCGATTCTGGCCAATTGAATGGCTTCGCGCTCAATATCTTTTGCTGGCAATCCGTGCTGAGCTTTGTAGTGTCCGACTTTAGCCGTCACCTTAAAACGTTCTGCGAACATCGCCATTATGGCGTTATCAATGTTGTCGATGCTCTTTCTTAGCTCGTCCAGATTTTCAAAACTATTCATTTTGAATTCTCACTTCGCCTGATAGACGCCGCTCCTGCGCGTCCTGCGCCCGCGGCATACCGTACATCCTGTACATAAAAAAGGGGAGGAACCGAAGCTCCTCCCCTTTCATCGCGTTCACAGCGGTGTTAATTGCTTAACACCTGAAGTCGTTGGACGATTAAGCAGCCAGAGCTGATTTAGCCTTCGCAACAACAGCAGCAAATGCTGTTTTATCATGCACAGCCAAATCGGCCAACACACGACGATCCAATACGATGTTGGCTTTTTTCAGGCCAGCAATCAATTGGCTGTACGTCAAGCCTTCAGCACGAGACTGAGCATTGATACGAGTAATCCACAAAGCGCGGAAGTTACGCTTCTTAACGCGACGATCACGGTAAGCGTACTGACCAGCTTTGATAACAGCTTGCTTGGCAACACGGAATGTACGCGAACGTGCACCGTAATAACCTTTAGCTGCTTTTAATACTTTCTTGTGACGACGACGCGCCTCTACACCACGTTTTACACGAGCCATTTTCTAAACCTCTATTTGATTACTAATGAAGCCATTAAATGGCACGGAACATACGCTTAACACGTGGTACATCAGTCGCATCAATGATGCTGGTACCGCGCAATTGGCGCTTACGTTTAGTAGTCATTTTGGTCAAGATGTGACTCTTGTTTGCGTGCTTGAACTTGTAGCCAGCAGCGGTTTTTTTGAAGCGCTTAGACGCTCCGCTATGTACTTTAGCTTTGGTTGCCATGGGGTAAAACTCCACACATATAGATAAACATAATAAATAATCAAGGCAGCTAAAAGCCCGACTATTTTCTCTTTTTAGGGGCGATCACCATAGTCAATTGCTTACCTTCCATCTTGGCAGCTTGCTCTACGGTACCCAACTCGAGCAGGTCTTTCTCGATGCGTTGCATCATTTCCATCCCCAACTCTTGGTGGGCGAGTTCACGGCCACGGAACTTTAAGGTTACCTTGGCCTTGTCCCCATCCCCCAGGAAACGTATCAAGGCTTTTAATTTCACCTGATAGTCACCTTCTTCCGTCCCTGGACGAAATTTCATTTCTTTAATTTGCTGTTGCTTTTGTTTCTTCTTAGCAGCAGCTTTGGTCTTTTTGATCTCAAACAGATGTTTGCCGTAATCCATAATCTTACAGACTATAGGATCGCTATCAGCAACGATCTCCACTAAATCCAGAGTGGCCGCTTGTGCCTGAGCCAGTGCATCACTCAATGCAACAATACCGACTTGTTCGCCTTCGGCATTAATTAAACGAACTTGTTTAGCTTCGATCTGATCGTTGATCCGCGCTTTCTTGGAATTTCCTTTAGCAGCGGGGGCGTTATCTCGTTTGATAGTTGTATCTCCAAATAATTAATAAAAACGAATCTTACTGGCTCATTTACTCTGCAGGCTTTTCTTCGGCAGAAAGCTCTTTTTTAAGGAGCAAGAATTCGGCCTCGACGCGCTATATCGGCGGTCAAGTGCTCGATGAAGGCTTCCAGATTCATTACACCCAAGTCTTTTCCGTCCCTTGTGCGAACTGCTACAGAGTTATTTTCAACCTCTTTGTCGCCAATGACGAGCAGGTAGGGAACCCGCTGAATTGTGTGCTCGCGGATTTTAAAGCCGATCTTCTCATTTCTCAAGTCCGAAATGGCGCGGAAGCCCTTATCACGCAAGGTTTTTTCCACTTTTCTGACAAAATCGGCCTGATTATCAGTGATATTCGCAACTACGGCCTGAACTGGTGATAACCAGACCGGGAATGAACCCTCGTAGTGTTCGATCAAAATCCCGAGGAAACGCTCGAAAGAACCAAGGATTGCACGGTGCAACATAACCGGACGTTTACGGGCGTTATCTTCCGCCACGTACTCAGCATCCAAGCGCTCAGGCAAGACATAATCCAGCTGGATTGTGCCGCACTGCCATGAACGGCCAAGGGCATCTTTGATTTGGTATTCGATCTTGGGACCGTAGAAAGCGCCCTCGCCCGGCAATTCTTCCCATTCCAAACCAGCAGCGCGCAAAGCAGTACGCAGACCGTTTTCGGCCTTTTCCCAAGTCTCTAGAGTACCGGCGTATTTTTCAGGGCGCAGCGATAGCTTCACAGCAATATCAGTAAAACCAAAATCGTCGTAAACCTCTTTCAACATAGTGTTAAACGCTGATACCTCTGCTTCAACCATGTCTTCAGTACAGAAAATATGGGCATCGTCCTGCACGAATCCACGTACACGCATGATGCCGTGTAGAGCACCAGATGCCTCGTTGCGGTGACATGAACCGAATTCCGCCAAACGCAAGGGCAAATCTTTGTGTGAGCGCAAGCCGTGATTAAAGATCTGGATGTGACCCGGGCAGTTCATGGGCTTAACCGCAAAATCGCGTTTTTCCGATTCGGTAGTGAACATGTTGTCGCGGTAGTTTTCCCAGTGGCCGGATTTCTCCCACAGGGTGCGATCCATAATCAGCGGAGTTTTAACCTCGTCATAACCCCAGTCGATTTGCTTGGCGCGCATGTATTGCTCGATTTGTTGCCACAAAGTCCAACCTTTTGGATGCCAGAACACCATACCCGGTGCTTCATCTTGCAGGTGAAACAAATCAAACTTCTTCGCCAGTTTGCGGTGATCACGCTTGGCAGCCTCTTCCAACAGATTCAAATAAGCCGCTAATTGCTTTTTATCGGCAAAGGCAGTGCCGTAAATGCGTTGCAACATTTTGTTGTTGGAATCGCCACGCCAGTAGGCACCTGAAGTGCGCATCAATTTAAAATTCAGGCAGAAACGCATGTTAGGCACGTGCGGACCACGGCACATGTCTACGTATTCTTCGTGGTGATAGAGACCCGGCGTTGCATCTTTAGGAATGTCGCGATCCAGAATCTCCAGTTTGTAGCTCTCTCCACGCGCAGTGAAAACATCATAGGCTTCTTGCCAAGTCGCTTTTTGTTTCACCACGTCATATTCGGTTTTAGCTAATTCGATCATGCGCGTTTCAATCGCAGCCAGATCTTCATCCGTAAGCTTTTGCTCGATGTCGATGTCGTAATAAAAGCCATTATCAATCGTTGGGCCAATGGCCATTTTCACATTGGGGAACAATTGTTTGATGGCATGGCCGAGCAAATGCGCACAGGAGTGGCGAATAATCTCAAGACCATCTTCGTCTTTAGGGGTGAAAATCACCAAATCTGCATCTTCACTGATGAGATCGTGAGCATCCACACGTTGACCATTGACGCGGCCGCCCAGAGTTACCTTGGCCAAACCAGGGCCAATATCAGCAGCAACTTGGTACACGGACACGGGAGCATCGAATTGACGTTTGGAACCGTCGGGGAGAGTAATAATAGGCATTTCGTAACCCTTTTCAGTGGTGACCCCTACCAAAGGTCACTTGATAATAGAAATTCTCACAGATCAAGGTGCTAGGCATTAGGTCGTTAAACCCAACCATAAAAATGCTCATTTATTACAATAAACTGCGCTTTTTCTGGCTGGCTTTGCCTACTACTGCCGTCGCTGTGCCACATTCATAATGGGCTACCTTAAGCGAAAACATAAAACTGCTATTTAAAGCAGGTCGGCGAGTATAAAAAGTGGAGGCGTTGATAGCCAGTAAAATTTTATTTCTTCGGAAAACTGTAACAATTCCGTGTCGCGGTTATCTAATACTCAAGGCGACTCTTATGGTAATCTGCGCGCAACTTAAGGTTGAGCCAGAATAATGACAACTTCGCCACCATCCACCTATATGGACAACATGGACGAGCAAGCATTTATCACTGCATTGATTGCCGGAGATGACCGCGCTTTTTGTGAAATCATCACTCGCTTTCAACATACAATGTTGAGCATCGCGCGCGCTATTTGCGGGGATACGTTTGCCGACGATGTTGTGCAAGATGCCTGGGTTGCCATTCACAACAATATTGGCAAGTTTGAGCAGCGCTCATCGCTTAAAACCTGGGTAATAACGATTGTAAGCAATGAAGCCAAAGCACGTTTGCGCCGCGAATCGCGCAGGATATCCTTGGAAGAGCTGGATGGCGAAGCGCCCGGAAGTTATTTGGACGGCAATAATTTTAAAAGTGATGGACATTGGCAATCTGCAACACCTATGTGGAATTGTGAGTCACCTGAAGAATTATTGGAAGAAAAACAATTGCAACATTGCATCAATAAAACCCTGAACTTATTGCCGCCTGCGCAAAAAGCAGCGTTTATGTTGCGTGATATAGAGCAACAATCATTTGAAGAAATTTGTGAGATTTTGCAAGTCAGCGCCGCAAATGTTCGCGTACTTGTTCACCGCGCTCGCTTGACGCTTATGCAAGTGATAGACCGTTATCAGGAGACTGGCTCATGTTGAAATTCAAGCTACTGACATGCCAGCAAGTTGCCAGCTTGGCTAGCGACTATCTTGATAATTGTGTTGATGGGAAACTCAATTTCAAAATTCGTGTGCATTTGATGATGTGTGCCAACTGTCGCCGCTTTGTTAAGCATTTAAAACTTACCAAAGAAGTTGCGCCTAAATTTATTAACGAGCAACAACCAGTAAACGCAGAAGCAATTTTGCAACGGATAAAACAAAAAAAATTATAGCTCCAACTCATCCAGCTCAATTAAGGTAATTTGGTTCCTGCCATTGGCTTTGGATTGATAAAGCGCGTTATCAACCTGACGATAAATAAATGCTGGCGATTTAGGCTGCGTGCAAATACCAAAACCACAGGAAATTGTCACGCAATCATAAGGAGGGTTGGCCTTATGTGGAATTGCCAACTGCTCAACTGCACTGCGAATATTATTGATAAACGTAATAACATCCTCACGGGTGCGACTGTGATACTGCAAGAAAAATTCTTCACCGCCCACGCGATAACCTGAATCCGATGTTCGCTGTAAATGCTCGCGAATAACCTTGCCGATATTACGCAACACATCATCACCAGCAGCGTGTCCGTAGGTATCATTAAATAATTTGAAATGATCGAGATCGAAGAGCGCTATTCCCACTACAGATTGCGGGCTCGCCGCCACACTTAAGGATGAAAAATGGCGTTCGAATTTATTGCGGTTGAGCAAACCGGTTAAGGTATCAATGTGGCTGTACGTAATAGCTGTTACGTCGGTGAAAATCCAGATTCTTGATTGCCCTAAATCCTGATCCTGAAAAGAAACGCTCCGCCGCCGGAACACGCGCCCATCGCGCAAACGAATTTCATCTTCAAGCGATTGGGACGTTTGATGCAAGGATTCTATGATGCGCAGAAAACCGTCGGGGTCGACCAACTGCGACAAGGCGTATTGCATAATCGCCCTTCCCTCATCGTCAAGATGAGTATCCAGCGGAATATTCCACAACTCACGAAAACGGGTATTGGTATAAATCATTTGACGGTTATTACCGACAATCAAAATGCCATCGGGTAATGCGTCGAGCACGTTTTTAAGTAGCTCTACATTAAGGAGCTTGTAATCCATGTTGTTGCCTGATGTTTCTAATTAGAAGGCCACGATTAGCGTAAGTCGATCTTGCTGTCAGGTGGTTTTTTCTTAATGGATCATTATCGTTTGTTGTATAGTTTTGAACATAACACAAGCTTACACTGCCTATATTTTATACTACCCAAATAATGACCAGCTCGCCTATGAAATTATTCCCGTTTTCCGCCAGGGTTACTATCAGCCTCATAATAGCGGGAGTAATCGCAGTTTTTGCTACCTTTCCTGATACTTTTTTTCCACTTCTAAGTCTGGAGCGAGCCAAACTGGCTGATGGCGAAATTTGGCGATTATTCACCGGTAACTTTGTGCACTTTGGCTGGGCACACAGCTTGATGAATCTTGCCGCTTTTGCCATTTTTGTATTTGCACTGGCAACAAGCTTTTCAACCCCGCGTTTTATAGCACTGATTCTGTTCTGCTGCACAGCGGTTGGCTTGGGGGTTTATTACCTGAATCCAGAATATGAAACCTACGCCGGTTTATCAGGGGCGATTCATGGATTTTTTGTAGCAGGATTGCTCCTAAACAACCGCCACGCTTTTTGGGTGAATGGACTTTTAACGGCTGCGCTTTTTGGCAAAATTATTCTAGAACATCAACCAGGCTACCAAGCCACCGAACTGCAATCACTTCTACCTGTTGCTGTTGCTTACGACGCACATTTATACGGAGCCATAGCAGGATTAATTTTTGGCTTGGGTGGTTTATTTATCGATAAGTATCTGCGCAAGCGACATACTTAATCATTGGCATCCTCATCACCCAACACCATATTCCCACCCGCTTCTTTCCCTAATCGCAGTAAATGGGTAGCACTTTTGATTTGCGGATCAACACCATCTTGCATATGGTTACTAACGCCGGCGCTAAAATAAAGCCGTTTGGATTCGCCGTTAATCACACATTCTTCAGAAGATAATAGCTGCCGTACCCTGCTAATAAGGGAAACCGCTTTTTCATTGTCCAACCCCGGCAAGAGCACAAAAAAATCATCCGCATCCGCACGACAAATTAAAAAGCGTTCAAGCATATTATTTAAACACTGCGCCACATGTTTGAGCGCAAGATCACCGGATTCATGACCGTATTGTTCGTTAAAATCCCGGAAGTGATCTACGTTAATGACCGCTAGAGCCAAAGGCATGGATTTTTCCTGGGCGTTGCGATAAACCTCGCGCGCTGCGTTAAAAAAATGATGGCGATGATACAAACCTGTGAGGTGATCGCGCTGCGCTGCGCTGGTAATTTGCTCAACCAGTTCGAGATATTCAAGGTTGTGAATAATGCGGCAATAAAACTCTTCCGGGTGAAAAGGTTTGCGTAAAAAGTCGTTGGCGCCGTGTTTGATAAATTTAGCAGACAAAGCTTCTGTGCTTTCGCCAGAGACACCAATCATAATCAAATCAGTTTTGTCGTATTTGTAACGCAAGTTTTTAACCAATTCAAAACCGTCCATGCGCGGCATATTGTAATCGGTAATTAATAAGCGGACGTCCTGATTATCGAGCAGCACTTTAATTGCATCAACACCATCTTTTGCTTCCACTACTTGAAACAAGTGGCGGCGAAATAAATTGCTCACGTGCTTACGTGACATGTCGGAATCATCAACAACAAGCACTTTGATCTGTTCGTTTTTTTCCAGGCGATGAATTAAATCGACTGCCTTGTTGTAAGCGTAGCGCCCTTCTTTGGTGACATAATCCACTATGCCCTTGGCAAAAAGATGTTCACGTTTTTTTTCGTCGTAACTGCCAGTCAGCACAATCGTGGGGATTTTTTGCGAGAGAGCGTAGTCAACAATTTCGCCATCAGGCGCATCAGGTAAATTCAAATCCACCAGTGCTGCGAAAATATCCTGGGGATGTTGCTCTACAATTTCTTGAGCCTGAGCCATGTTGGCTGCGAATAGCGCCTGATAGTGCGGATACTGCGCCATTAAATGGCGCAGCACTTTAATGACCATATCACTGTCTTCTACGATCAGGACTTTTTTCATCAGCGAGCACTCTGGAATTTATTTGAATACCTTTGAGTGTAGCCAAACTTTGAAAAAGTGCTGTTAAATCAATAAGGCAGTAGTTTTAAGACCACAAAAACGCAGAAATTTTGGTGTTAAACAAGAAGCCACTAAAGACTTTCGTCGCTACCGGAGAGGCAATTGAGCCTGCACCGAAACAAACGTGCAACGGCAATAAATGCTCTTCACGCGGGTGACAAAAAAGCGCTTCGGGCGCATTTTTCCAGTCCACCAGACGTGCCGCTCTATCTTCCGCAGTTAAGCCATCCTGCGTAATAGTTTCCGTCAGCCAATCGTCAAAGTCTTCGCTTCTCGCTTGTGTTGAGGGATTCGCCGAGAAAAATGCCCGCATATTATGGAATGACATACCAGAGCCAAGAATCAGCACGCCTTGCTCGCGCAAGGGCGCAAGCACTTTGCCGAGCGCTATATGCGCAGCGGGATCAAGGCTTTTAAGCAGCGATAACTGAACAACCGGAATATTGGCATGCGGATACATCAACATAAGCGGCACAAAACTACCGTGGTCCAGATCGCGCGCAGCATCCAGACGTGACTTCAAACCCTGAGCTTCCAGTAAAGCTGCAATCTGTTGTGCTAATGCAGGATCGCCCGCAACAGGATATTTAAACTCGTAAGATTTCGGTGGAAATCCAGAATAGTCGTACAACATGCCGGGCGCAGGGCTATTAGAAATAGTCGCAATATTTTCCTCCCAGTGCGCGGTAATGACCACAATAGCTGTAGGTCGCGGTAAATCCGCACTTACTGACTTCATAAATGCGGTGAGCTCGCGGTGATTGGCCTCGCCTAACAATGGCATAGGCCCACCACCGTGGGGGACAAACAGTACAGGCATGATTTTATCGCTCATAAACACCTCTTCAAGATTGGTATTCACAGGATAATTAATATCACAGAAGAAATGGTTCGTATTTGACGATGGATTAAAACGAAAAAACGAATCAATCCGTCAGGGTCATGGCTGACTTGTTGTGTTCGCGCAGGGATTCGTAGATAGCAGCAGTGACGATGATTGCGCCGCCGACAAAAGTGGAAACATCAGGAATGCTGTGTAAAAAAATCACCCCGTAGATAACACCATAAACCGGTTGCATACAGGCAACCAAGCCGACTGTTTTAGCTTTGAGGTAACGGAGCGCGTAACCAAACAATGTATGCGAGAAAGCGGTGAAAAATAAACCGAGAATTAAAATTAATCCCCAATCCATGCTGCTGGGAACGTGCTTTGAGGAAAAAATAACTGGCGTCATTAGCACTGCAACAATGAGCACTTGATAACTCATAGAGCGGGCAGAAGATTGGCCACTAAACCAGTAACTCAATAGCAAATTACGCAAAGCGAAGGTAAATGCAGAAACAATCCCCCAGAGAACCCCTTGGGTCATGCTGTTGGCAAAATCAAATTCGGGCACGAGAAAATAAATACCGACCAGCACAAACATGCCGCTGGCAACATCGCCCCAATCTATTTTGGTGCCCCTGAGTAGCGGCTCCATAAATACTGTCATTACCGGGTACGCGTAAAGCGACAGCATGCCTACGGCGATATTCGATACTTGCATGGAATGAAAAAAAGTAATCCAGTGCACACACAGCAACACGCCAAGCACTAACATACGGCGATAATCACGCGCAGATTCAAGAGCCACATGACCTTCGCGCCACCATACCCAGGCGAATAAAACGCCTGCCGCAATCCAGGTGCGGTAGCCGGTAATATCCCACGCGGGTAAGTTGATAATCTGCGAAAACAGCCCCGTAGCCGCCATTAAAAATGCGCCTACGTGGAGAGTTATTAACGCCGACTTAGTGGATGACATGAATTAAACCGAATCAATTTTTTACTACATCCGTGCGTGTTGTTCGCGCGGTTTTCCGTTTATTAATACATTTTTATTAAGCACGAGGGCGACCGCCGCTGCGATGCCCACCACTGCGACTACCACCTGAACCACGACTGCCACCGCTGCGGTTTGTACGCGCACCAGCACGGGGGCGATCCTCACGCGAGCTTCTGGGTGCCGGCGGCAAATCAGGCGGAGTTAGCAACAAATATTCTGGTGGTTGCTCACATTTAATTTCTTTGCCCAACAACTTCTCGATGGGCTCAAGACGGAATGCATCGTCTTCACACGCAAAACTAATTGAAGTACCGCTCTTGCCTGCACGACCCGTACGACCAATGCGATGCACATAATCTTCTGGTTCTTCGGGCAAGGTGAAATTCACAACGTGACTAATATCGCTAATATGAATGCCGCGCCCCGCTACATCGGTAGCGACCAACACTTTCATATCACCATTTTTAAACGCGTCTAAAGTTGATACGCGTTTGTTTTGCGTGATTTCGCCAGACAACAAACCTGCGTTAACGCCATGACGAACAAGTTTCTCTTGCAAATCACGACACTCGTCGCGGCGATTCGCAAACACAATCATGCTTTCGGCATGTTCTTGTTGAATCAAGTTGTAGAGCAAGGTGTATTTTTCTTCTGTCGAAACCAAATACACATGTTGTTCAACTGTAGAGTTGGCAACATTTTCCGGTTGGATATCGATAGTGACTGGCTTGTAGGTCCACTGCTCTACCAAATTGCGGACATCATCGGTAAAAGTTGCAGAGAAAAATAACGTTTGGCGATCTTCACGCTTGGGTGCTTGACGAACAATTTGACGCACTTGCGGGATAAAACCCATGTCCAACATGCGGTCTGCTTCGTCGATAACTAGCACTTCTAGCTGATCGAGATACACATCTTTGTTGCCACAAAAATCTAATAGACGGCCCGGTGTCGCCACCAAAATATCTACCAGATCTTCATGCAGATGACGCTGCTGTTTAACGTAATCCATACCGCCAACCAGCGTGTGGATTTTTAAATCAGTGTACTTGCACAGTAATTTTGCATCTTCAGCAATCTGGATCACCAATTCACGAGTGGGCGCAATAATGAGCGCACGCGCCTCACCTGCGTAACGTTTTTCAGCGATAGGATTTTTAAGCAAGTCATCGATAATTGCCGTTAAAAAAGCGGCTGTTTTACCCGTACCGGTTTGAGCCTTACCGACAACATCCTTACCCTGTAAGGCATGAGGTAATGACTGAGCTTGAATAGGTGAGCAGTAAGAAAATCCTAAGTCAGCAACGGCGTGCATAATTTCCGGTGCTAAATCCAAATCCTGAAAGCGGGTTTTACCTGCAACTTCTTCAACAACAAAAGACGCGGGGTCCCAAGGTTCGTGTTTGACTGGAGCGGCTTTGCGAGCTGGGCGTTGGTTAGTTTGGGCAGGACGATCAGACTTGTTACGGGGCTTCTTATCACGGCTTGGATTATCGCGGCCTTGGTTGTCACGACTTTGATGATCACGAGAAGAATTGTGTTCACGAGGCGCGTTGGTTTTCTCAGATGACGAGTGCGATGAATGTCGTGAAGGCCGGTTGGATTCAGGCTTTTTTGCGCCCGCTCCTGAGTGTGTATTGCCGGTAGAAGATTGTGCTGCCGGGGCTTCATTTGCACCCATTAGCTTTTTAAAAAATTTGCCGATCAAGGTTATTTACCTAGCTGTATGAAAATCTAAAGAACTCTTCCGAGTATACATGATTAGTATGATAAATTGTCCGCTAAATGACGCCAATCGACGCAAAAAGCGGCAAACCCCGGCATTAAGCAGGAAATTTTCAATAAAGCCAAGCTTGCGAAGGAATAAGTGCATTAGTTACTCTCGCCCTATTCCAACCTCTACCCAACTACACAGGAACCAAGATGAGAATCCATAGCCTGCAACACGTCCCTTTTGAAGATATCGGCAGCCTGATTCAGGACGTAAAAGCCAGCGGCCACTCGCTGACCACGACCCATTGGTATAAAGGCGACTCAGCTCCTGAGTTGGAGAGTTTCGATTTGCTGGTAGTTATGGGTGGCCCCATGGGTGTTTACGATGACGACATCTATCCCTGGCTTGCGCCGGAAAAAGAATTTATTGCCAAGGCAATTGCAGCGGGCAAAAAAGTGATGGGCATTTGCCTGGGTGCGCAATTAATTGCCTGCGTATTGGGGGCACAAGTAACTCGTAACGTATATCGCGAAATTGGCTGGTTCCCCTTAGAAATTTGTGCTGACGCTAGCAGCCACCCAGTGGCAAAAATATTAGCGGAATGCAAATACGTTTTTCATTGGCACGGCGATACTTTCGCAATACCGCCGCAAGCACAACTTTTGGCCTCCAGCAAAGCCTGCGCGAACCAGGCCTACGTGATTGACAATCAGGTTTATGGATTTCAATTTCATTTGGAAACGACTGAGCAATCAGCCGCGGCGCTTATTAAAAATTGCGCAGAAGATTTGGACAAATCTACTTACGTGCAGAGTGCTGAAGAAATTATGAAAGACAAAGAAAACTTCATCGCCATTAATAAAGCTATGAGTGCGGTATTTAATCAGCTGCTGAAATAAAACGATTTAACAACTCGGGCGATGGCATAGCACAAACAGTACTTCGCCCCATCAATTTATAACGATTACGCGCAACCCAAAGATAAAGATTATCACGCAAAAAACGTGGCAATATTTTTGCTACATAAATCCAGCTTAAGTACCACGATAAATAAGAAGCTATGTGCAAAACCGCATCGCTTTTTTCATAGACCTTGTCGCCATCCAACAACAACATACTTTCATGGGTATCTAACGGCAAGCCTAACCAAGCTAGAATTTTTTGTCCCGCAGGTGATTGCACACTGCAAAATTTTAACTTTTGGTGCGGATCATTGCGAATCAAAAATAGCATATTGCGATTACATAAATTGCAAACACCGTCAAATAGAACTAACCTCTCAATTCCATCCAAAATTTTCGGCTTATCATGCATTTACACTTGAACTCCAAACATGCTCCCAACCAATCCTGTTAAACCCATAGCTAACGCCCCCCAAATGCACACACGCAAAGCGCCTTTATATAAGTTAGCTCCACCCACTTTCGCTGCTAGACCACCTAGAATCGCAAGCGCAACAAGCGAACTCAGTGCAACGCCAGGGATTATAAATTTTTCACTCACCAGCAGCACAACCAATAAAGGAATTAACGCACCTACTGCAAAAGTAGCGGCTGATGTTAGTGCGGCTTGCAAAGGTTTAGCTTGTAAAAATTCCACAATACCCAGTTCGTCGCGAGCATGGGCAGCAAGTGCATCATGGGCAGTGAGTTGTACAGCAACTTGATGCGCCAGCTCTCGCTCCAATCCACGCGCTCTATAGATTTCTGTTAACTCGCGTAATTCTGCTTCAGGATGCGCAGCAAGTTCATCTGTTTCACGGGCGATATCTGCAGTTTCCGTATCAGCTTGCGAGCAAACAGAAACATATTCACCTGCAGCCATGGAAAGAGAACCGGCAACTAAACCCGCAACGCCGGTTAAAAGAACTGCATTCACTGATGTTTGCGCTGCCGCAATTCCCATCATTAAGCTGGCGGTGGAAATAATGCCATCATTCGCACCAAGAACAGCGGCGCGCAGCCAACCAAGATGTTGGATCTTATGGTTTTCCCCATGTCGCTTTACCATTTGAAAATTCCGAGAAATAAATACATTGAGAAATATAAAAAATAGCAACCGGAAACAACAATGCTCGCCGGAGCGAGCATTGTTGTATTTTTATTTGGTCTTAGGTGGTAGCGGTTTTACATCTCCGCAGTCGCTAGATAACCATTTTCCAGATTGCGTACCTTCAATGGTTTGAACTTTTTTGTTAACTTCTGTAGTTACTTTTGTAGTGCCGGTGTAAGCCTTGTTGCTCTGAAAAACAATTTGTCCTTCTCCGTTCACCGGGTGTTCACCTTTGCAAGCAAAGGTTGATTTAAATACATTTGCAGAAACCTGCGTGACTTTCTGTTCGCAGTTTTCAGCCTGCGGCAATTCACCACTGTCAATCTGAGCTTGAGTTACACAAACCTTTATGATGGTGCCGTCTTTTGAGATGTGTAAATTTTGCGAGGTCATATCAATTCCTTTATCAGAAATTTTTATGCCTTGCTTAGCCATCATATCTTCCATCATTTTGCGCTGTTCCGGCGACATATTAGCCATTTGCTTTTTCATTTCATCCATGGCCTGGCTAACTTGTTCTTGTTGAACGCCGGTTATGGCGCCAATGCTACCCTCATTCAATTTGAAGGTGTGTTCCCATAAGCCCGGTTTCATATCAACTTGCACTGCATATGCATTAAGACTTAAGCCTGCGGCCACAATGAATCCTGCCAATGTAACTAGTTTCATAATCATCTCCCGTTGGTTTGCCCGATAGTTCTGTCCTGCAATACTTATCACGCTATTCTCAAACCATTATACAAGCGATAGCAAGCAGTTTTTAACATGCATAAAAAAGCCGCTATTAAAGCGGCTTTTTAAGTGGATTGTTGTTTTACTTAAGTAATTTGAGCAAGGTAGGCTCCATGGCTTTAGCCCAAATCTCATATCCCTTTTCATTAGGATGTAATAAATCAGGCATTATTTCCTTAGGCAAATTACCCTTGTCGTCCAGGAAGGATTTATTAATATCGAGGAAATAGATTTTCTTGTTATCTGCAAACGTGGAAATAATGGCGTTCACACGATTATTAATTTGACGCAGCTCACCTTCAGGTTTTTCATCACGCGGGAAAATTGCCAACAATAATATTTTGGTATTTGGTAAGCGCTTCTGCAACTCTTCTATGTCGCGCTTAATACCCGCAGCAGTCAATTCAGGCTTCTCCTGACGATGACCGGTATTGTTAGTACCAAACATCAACACAGCAACTTTCGGGTTTAAGCCATCCACTTCGCCATGCAGCAAACGCCACAATACGTTTTCGGTACGATCTCCGCCAAAGCCTAAAGCAACTGCATTATATTTTTCGTAATTATGATTAAAAACGTTAAAGCCATCTTTTTCCCAACCCTGAGTAATGGAGTCACCGATAAAAATAACCTGCGCATTTTTACGTACTTTAATTTCTTCGAGCTTTTGCAAGTGACGCGGCAACCACCAACTAATAGACCACCATTCATTTAACATGGAGGGAGTAACGGCTACTGTTTTATAATCGGGACACGTAACATTTGTGTTACCGGTTTTCTGGATATTTACATTCGCGATAGCAAGCTTACCCTCTCCACCTGTTTCAAGCGCAAAAGGTAAACGGACGCCAGAAAAATTATCACCGTCCTGCGCGAAACATTTCAGCGGAACACTTAAATGTTGCCAGCCTTTTCCAGCCAATTCCCGACCATCCAAAACATAGGGGATCTTCCGCTCGCAACTACTACCAACGCATTTAGCTTTAAAAGCCAAACCACCTTTGGCTAGCTCAATCACATTAAGATGAAAATTAACAACACCAGCTTGCATGTAATCAGCAAGATCAAGCGGTGCGTTGGCTTCAAAATTTAGCGCAGCTCGCCAGGAATCTTTCCATGCAAATGTCAATGCGTCGGCACTTGCAGACTTATCGGTTTTCGTAACGCTCACATCTGAGTTAGGTGCGGATGAACCTGCAATTTTGCTCACTTTTGCTGAGCTGCCTTCAAGCACTTGCTGGGCCACCGGGCTTTCAATAACTACACGAATATTGGGATTTGTTTGCCCAGAATATAAATTCAAACCTTGCGTCGTTGCCGCTTGATTAACATTTGATGATTTTTTCTCTACCGTTTTTTGCCCGGTATGATTACAAGACACCAAAACCAAACTTAAACAGCTGATAATCGCCGAACGCATCGCATAAGATCGCTTTTGCATACTTGTCTCCAATTATTTTTATGAATGATTTAAAGGTGGTTGAAAGTAAAATTCCCGCAGAGCGGGAATTTTGAATCATTTTATTAAACTCTAATTAGGTTTTTGCCACGCTTAGGCTTTTACCACAGTTTGTTTTTGGGTACCCATACCTTCAATACCCAACTCCATCACATCGCCCACTTCCAAATAAAGCGGTGGCTTCTGGCCAAGGCCAACTCCGGGCGGTGTACCGGTACTGATAACATCTCCCGGTTGCAAACTCATAAACTGGCTGAGGTAATGTACCAAAAATGCGGGGCCAAATACCATGTGTTTAGTAGAACCATTTTGGAAAGTTTTACCGTTAACTTTTAACCACAAATTCAAATTTAATGGATCGGGTACTTCATCTTTAGTCACCACATAAGGACCTATGGGACCAAAACTGTCGCAGCCCTTACCCTTATCCCACTGGCCGCCGCGCTCAAGCTGAAAATTACGCTCAGATACATCATTGATAACACAGTAACCGGCAATGTGATCCATTGCATCGTCTAATTCAACATAACTACAATGTTTGCCTATAATTATGCCCAGCTCAACTTCCCAATCCAACTTGGTAGAATTGCGTGGCTTAATTACATTGTCATTAGGACCGGTGATTGCACTGGTGGCCTTCATAAAAACAACAGGTTCATCCGGCACTGCCAAACCTGATTCAGCAGCGTGATCAGCATAATTGAGTCCGATACAAATAAATTTTCCCACGTTATTTACACAAGGACCAAAACGTACAGGATCAGCAACCAGGGGCAATGAACTACTATCAATGGCCGCAATTTTTTTTAAGCTTTCATCGGAAAGTGTTGCACCGTGTATGTCGCTGATGACATTTGATAAATCGCGAACATTTCCGTCTTTATCTAAAATTCCAGGACGCTCTTGGCCGGGCAAACCGTATCTCAGTAATTTCATCTTAACTCTCACAATTGCTTTGTATTTAGGATACGCAGGTTAGCAACGAGAAACAAAGCCCAACCTGCACACAAATTTATTAATTAGTCCAACCGCCATCGATCACATTAATCGTGCCCGTGGTAAATGCAGATTCATCGCTCGCCAAATAAAGCGCGAGCTGCGCCATTTCCATCGCGCTACCCAAACGCCCCATAGGTTGGCGCGCAACAAAATTTTTGTAGGCCGTTTCATAATCGCCGGTTGAATGAAGACGCTGCTCCAGTGACGGTGTGTGTACCGTGCCAGGACAAATGGCATTGCAGCGAATACCTTGTGCAACGAAATCAGCAGCCACCGCTTTGGTTAAACCAATAACCGCGGCTTTAGTCGCGCCGTAGGCACACCGATTTTGCACTCCTTTAATCGAGCCCGCCACTGAGGACATATTAATAATAGAGCCCCTGCCACGTGCAATCATATCCGGGAGAAAAGCGCGAATCGTGCGATACATGGAAGTAACATTTAAATCCATGGAAAAATTCCAGTCTTTCTCATCACCATCCAAAATGGTTCCGCTGTGCACATAACCTACGCAGTTAAATAAAATGTCTATTGGGCCAATTTCTTTCGCAAGTGCGATCACTTCTTCTGAATTTAAAACATCCAGCTTGCGAACTTCGCAGCCCGCAATATCTTTTAATGCATCAAGATTAATATCAGTTGCGATTACACGCGCTCCTTGAGCGGCGAATAATTCTGCGCTTGCGCGGCCGATGCCTTGGGCGGCGGCGGTGATGAGTGCGGTCTTGCCTTGTAGACGGTTCATGGTTTTGTCTTCTACTATTTGTTTTAAAGTAATTAGCAAATAATTTAAAAAACTATGCTATCTGCCTAACCGGCAAACAACTTGGTCCAATCGGTTCAAAAGATTTGTAAGTCAAAATAAATTCTTGATGGCCCAATTCCTCTGAAACGCTGCGCTTACCTGACGCAACATCAATTACATTTTGTAAAATTTCTGCACCGACTTCATCGAGCGTAGCTTCGCCTTCCAAAATACGGCCAGCATTTACGTCCATATCTTCGCTTAAACGACGATAGGTTTCTGGATTGGCGCATACTTTGATGACGGGAGAAATAGCGGAACCTACTACTGAGCCGCGGCCAGTAGTAAATAAAATGACATGGGAACCGCATGCAATTAGTTCGATAATTTCGGCATTATCAGAAATATTCGGGAAACCAAAACGCGGTTCACCATCGGGCACAACATCCAACAAATATAAACCGCCGGTGGGTGGAATATCGCCGGGTTTTATTAAACCACTAATTGGCGACGAACCTGATTTTGAGTAGGCACCCATGGACTTTTCTTCCATGGTAGTTAAGCCGCCGTCTGCATTCCCAGGGGCAAAACTGCCGAAACCCATAACGCGATAATAGTGTTCGGCTTTAGCAACACAGGCTTCAATTTGTTCGCCGAGTTCCGGTGTAATGGCACGATCTGCCATAATAGTTTCGCAACCAATTAGCTCACCCGTCTCTTCAAAAATACAGGTAGCATTGGCCTCTACCAAGGCATCAAAACAACGACCCACAGCAGGGTTTGCGCTAATACCGCTGGTACCGTCTGAACCGCCACAAATAGTCCCTACAATTAATTCACTTAATGCCATAGGTACGCGTGGTGTTTTATCTGCTTCAACTTTTATGCGTGCAACTGCTGCGAGCCCCGCTTCAATCGTTGCCTTGGTTCCGCCCGCTTCCTGGATGACTAATAATTCTGCCGGGCGACCACTGGCTCGAATTTCTTTTAATAATTTATCGCGATTCATACTTTCACAACCGAGCGAAATTAATAATGCACCGCCGACATTGGGATGAGTGGAAACCGCACGCATCATTTCATAAGCATATTGGTTAGGGTAACAACCGGGAAAGCCAATTAAATGCACGTCCATATCATTTGCGAGGGTTACAATTTTGCGCGATACGTGATGCGCACACTCAACCAAATAAGCTACGACAAGGACATTGCGAATTCCTTTACGTCCATCCTGACGAGCGTACCCTTGAAAACTTACCGCGGTGTTCATTAAGACTCACTCCTGTCTTTATTTTGACGAGTACGTGTATGGCTTGGAATATAATCACTTTGCATATTGTGCATGTGCACGTGCTCGCCCTGCGCGGCCGCTTGTGTCATTGAACCAATAGGTGCACCGTAACGATAAACTTTTTCCCCCACATTTAATGGCTGGCGCGCAAGTTTATGCCCTACCTCTATAGTTTGATTTATATGCACAGATTCACCATCAATATGAACAACATCCCCCGCACTAATTTGTGTTACACACACCAAAATATTATCGTCAGGATGCAACAAAATGACGGGTGTGATTTTTTTTGAATTTGTCATCAATCTACTCGTTTAAAAAGGTGTTGGGGCATCAGGGTGAAGTAAATTGCGCTCACGTAAACGCTGCCAAAATTCTTGCGGAATGGAATAATTCATCCAAATAATTGCTTGCTCAACTTGCGCAGGTGATGCCAATCCAGCGATAACAGAACATACTTGCGGGTGCGCGCCAGGAAACTGCAGTGCAGCAGCAGGAAGTGGAACAGAAAATTCTGCGCAGATAATTTCTAATTGCTTGACGCGCTCAATAATGTGCAGCGGCGCTGGTTCGTAATTGTAATAAAAAGGCCCAGCTCCACTTACACCCGAAGCGAGTATTCCAGAATTAAAAGGCCCGCCTGAAATGATTGAGACTCCGCGTTTTTTGCACAGCGGAAAAAAAGAGTCGCATGGACTTTGTTCTAATAGCGAATAGCGCCCCGCCAATAAAAACCCATCAAAATCGCCGTGCGCTAATGCCTGCTCACACACTTCCCATTCGTTGGTTCCAAGACCAATTGCTTTCACAACGCCTGCCGCACGCAGTTCATTCATGGCGCGATAACCGCCCTCAAAAAATTCGCGGAAATGTTGTGCGTGCTGCTCGCCATGAGTGAGCGAACCTAAATCGTGGGCAAATAAAATATCGATGTAATTTGTTTTTAGCCGCTGCAAGCTGGACTCAAACGAACGCATAACCGCATCGTAGGAATAATCAAAAACAGGTTCCAACGCAGGCGTATCCACAAAGCCATGCCGAATGGAATCGCTAGATGTTGTAGGCACCAGCAGGCGCCCAACTTTTGAAGAAATAATTAATTGCTCCCGCTTGGCCGCTAGCTGGCTACCAAGACGAGACTCACTCAAACCAAAACCATAGTGGGGTGCCGTATCAAAATAATTAATACCGGCATTAAGTGCAGCGTCCAAGGTTGAGTCAGCTTCTGCATCCGTCATTGCCCGGTACAGATTTCCCAAGGTAGCAGCACCAAAGCCCAAGGTCGGCATAGGCAAAGAGGTGTTTCCAAAACGTTTGGAACTTTCGGAAGGACCCATGGGATCTAACATATTCAACTCTCACGCCTTGTTTTTATAATTAAAAAAAGCTTTGCCCATAAAATAAATTTTAACCCATTATAGTCAAAGTTAACATATCCCCCTATGGGAATTGATGTAAAAAACAGTCAATAAAAAAGGCGCCTTAGCGCCCTTCGTTACTCAGTGCATCCGCAATTTTGCGGGCCGATATTTTGAGCTTTTCGATCACCTGCTCGTGGGTAACAGCTTGCGCTTTAATCGTTATGAAAGGCACATTGAGTACCGCTGTAGCGCCATTCAAACCCAGGATGGGCACACAAAGATCTGTTACACCCTCCACGAAATCACTCGCCGATTGAACGAAACCACGCTCCACCGCAACTTTGGACCGCTGCAAAAAATGCTGGATAAGCTCTGAGTCTGCTGAGGCGCGCAATTGTGGCAACCAGCGAGCCTGGGTTTCCTCGGGCGCATAGCCATAGAGCATTAACCCGGAGTTGGTATCCACCAAGCGACGGCGATAACCCACACGCACAGAGAAACCCAAATCCATTGGGCTTTCAATACGCCCCACCACCACAATTTGATCTCCAGACGGCACCACCAAGTGACAGGATTGCCCCAACTCACGTGCCAAATCTTTCATAACAGGCAAAGCAGTTTCCAGCAAAGAGCGCGCTGAACCCTGGGCGATACCCAAAGTGAATAATTTATTCGTTAAGGTGTAACCATCACGGCCATCTGGTGATGATTCTATGTAGCCACGAAATTCCAGCGCCAACACCATGCGGAATAATTCGCTAACAGAACGACCCAAAGTCACGGCCATTTGTGACGTGGTCATGGGCGCGCCATTACGCGCTAGAAGTTCAAGAATATCCAAGCCTTTTTCAAGCGCTGGAGCACGGTATTTGCGATCGTTTTCATCTGCCGATGTGTCTATAGTAATATTATTATTCATAGTAAATTTTTAAATATAAATAGTTAACCTATATATGAAAGAAAATTCAAAGTATCAGATGCGTACTTTTTGAACAAGTAAAAATGCCCCGACCCCAAGTTAAAAACGGTAAAAATTTTTTGCTGTTGTTCCAAATATTTCATCCAGTTCGGTTGCTGATGCGACAGGTAAAATTTGTTTTGCCAAAGTGAGCCACTCATCATAATTTCCGTGGTTGGGTGCGAGATTTAACACCGGCCAATCGCTTCCCCACATCAAACGCTCTGCGCCAAACAAGTGATAGAGGTGAACAATATAGGGGCGCAAATGATCAACTCCCTGTTCCATGGATGCTTCCGTAAGCAAACCCGATAATTTGCAATAGACTTGCGGCAACTCCGCCAATGCTGCAATTGCTTTTGCCCATGATTCAAAACCCTTAGCTGCAATAGCAGGTTTAGCCGCATGATCTATCACAATCGCGAGTTTCGGATGACGCCGCGCAAAAATTCTCAAATATTGTAAATGACGCACATGCACCAACGCATCCAAACTTAAATTGCACTGCTGCATTTCTGCAATCGCAATTTCAATATCCGGGCTCAAAATCCAGCTATCTTCCGGCAAACTTTGCAACATAGGGCGCAGACCGCGCATTTTAGGATGCTGCGCCAAATTACGAATTCGCGGCACCGCTGTGATTGATTTCAAATCCACCCAACCGACAACAGCTTTAACTAAATCCGATTCATTAGCGAGGCGCAGCAAAAAATCTGTGTCAGCATCACTCTCTTGCGATTGCACAAGCACACTGCCCGTAATCCCCGCAGCCTTGGTTAATGGCTCTAAATCGACTGGATTAAAATCGCGGTAAATTGCCGTTAAATCTGCAGTGGGCCAGCGACAATCGTTTTCGCCAATTCGCCAAAAATGTTGATGCGCATCTATCACAACAAATCCCTGTGTTTAACCCTTTATTTCGCGCTGATAACATGAGCGCGCAAAAACTGCGATTACCGCAAAGGAAGCCAGGGGAATCACCACTGCAGTATGTATGCTGGAGATATCAGAAACAAAACCCATCACCGCCGCAAGAATGGCGCCGCCAATAATTGACATTACCAATAATGACGAGCCAGCTTTAGCCTGCTCGCCTAAATTTTTAATCGTTAAGGCAAAAATAGTAGGAAACATCAGCGACATAAAAAAGCTGGTAGCAACAAGCGCAAGCATACCTACAAGATTAGGGCTTACAACTGCAAGGGCACAGAGCACAACATTCGCAATCGCGTAGATAAACATTAATAAACTCGGCTTGATGCGCGCCATAAGTGCAGTGGCAAAGAAGCGTCCAATCATAAAAATGACTAAAGATGCGAGTAAATAATTGGCCAATATTTTTTCGCCTGTACCCGGCAGCGCTTGCTGACCGTAGCGAATCATATAACTCCACAAACACACTTGCGCGCCAACATAAAAAAACTGCGCAGTTACACCAAACATAAATTGGCCACTAGCCAGCAGATTTTTATAATCGTTCCAACTCACCGATTCGCCAGCTGAAGATTGTGTGGCAACTTTAGGAAACCTTACTAACAAAACCACAAATGCCCACAGAAACACCAGTGCACCTATCGCCAAATAGGGCCCTTGCACCGCATGGGATTCCGCTTGATAAAACTGCTCCAATGCCGCCGGAGCCATAGCGGCCAAATCTGCCGCACTCGGTTCATGGCCAGACAAAATAAATTCACGGCCAATAATAATTCCTGCAATACAACCAAAAGGATTAAAAGATTGCGCGAAGTTTAAACGACGCTCTGCAGTAGCAGGATCACCCATAGCGACAATTAAGGGATTGGCAGACGTTTCCAAAAAAGCCAAACCACTGGCGATTACAAAAAGCGCACCCAAAAATAAATTGTATTCGCGCTGCGCCGCCGCCGGGTAAAACAGAAACGCACCAAAAGCGTAAAGCAACAAGCCAGTGACTACCGCTGCTTTGTAACTGTAACGGCGCATAAAGAGAGAAGCGGGAATAGAGAATACAAAATAGCCGGTATAAAAAGCAGATTGCACTAAACCTGATTTCAAATCGCTTAAGGAAAAAATTTTTTTAAATTGAGCGATTAAAATATCGTTGAGGTTATTAGCCATTCCCCATAAAAAGAACAGGCTAATAATGAGGATCAACGGCAGTAAAACGGATGTAGCTTTCTCGTTATTATTCATAAGTTTTTACCCGCGAGCGGAAGCTCAAACACTTGTTATTGTCAGTTATAGCAGCGGACGCATGGCGTTGAGTATACAATACCGCCAATTTATATGTAAAAGATAAATTACATATAAAATCATGCTAACATAAGGTCATTTATACCATAACACAAATAATCCTTTAGATAACAAGCCTATGATCCTTGCAAATATCGATGACTATCGGGAACTTGCCCGCCGCCGCCTGCCCCATTTTCTATTTGAATACATAGATGGCGGCGCTTTTAGCGAAACCACCTTGCGCAGTAACGCCAATGACCTGCAAAAAATCCTCTTACGCCAGCGCGTCTTGCGCGACGTCTCCGAGGTATCCACAGCAACGACGCTCTTTGGCCAGAAGCTGGCAATGCCTATTGGCTTGGCACCCGTGGGCATTGCCGGTTTGAATGCCCGACGTGGTGAGGTACAGGCTGCGCAAGCCGCTGAAGCAGCAGGCGTGCCTTTCTGTCTTTCTACGGTTTCGGCTTGCTCGATTGACGAGGTTCGTGCGGGCGTAAATAACCCCGTCTGGTTTCAGCTGTACATGATTCGCGACCGCGGCTTTTTGCGTGAAATGCTTGCTCGCGCAAAAGCGGCCGGAACCAATACCTTATTGTTCACTGTGGATATGCCTGTGCCCGCTACGCGTTATCGCGATATGCGCTCCGGCCTTTCCTACGGCACCATGTTTCAACGCAAATTAACGCGATCACTACAAGTTTTACGCCGCCCTCAATGGGCATGGGATGTGGGTATATGTGGACGCCCGCATAGCCTCGGTAACATTGCGCCTGTATTGGGCGAGAACGCTGGTATAGATGAATTCTGGGCGTGGCTCGGTAAAAATTTTGACCCCACAGTAACCTGGGCAGATATAGACCGTATCCGCACCGAATGGGATGGCCATTTTATTATCAAAGGTATTTTGGACCCCGACGATGCAAAGCAAGCTGCCAACATAGGTGCAAACGGAATTATTGTTTCCAATCATGGTGGTCGTCAGCTGGATGGCGCCAGTTCGTCTATTCGCGCGCTTCCAAAAATCGCCGATGCAGTTGGTGATGATGTAACCCTGTTAATGGATAGCGGTATTCGCAGCGGTTTGGATGTGGTACGAGCATTGGCACTCGGCGCCAAAGCCGTAATGATTGGGCGACCCTGGGTTTACGCATTAGCTGCAAGACAAAAAACGGGCGCGAGTGAAATATTGCAACTATTTGCCAACGAAATGCGCGTTGCCATGGCTTTGTCAGGCTGCACAAAGATCTCCGATATTAATCGGGATATGATTGAATCTATAGATTAAATTTGAGCAATAAAAAAAGGGAACATAGTTCCCTTTTTTAAATTTTAATTGAACATCACTAAAGACTTTTTGGATCTATCCACAAGTCTGCGCGATCAATAGGTGTTTCCTTGGAATTGAATGGATTGTCCAACGGAATCACCAAACGATTTTTCAAATCACCTTTAGCAATGGCTTCCTGTACGCTAGGTGCGGTTAAAAAAACTTTTTCGAAAGAGCCATCCGCAATCGCGCGGTTTAAACCCAACTCCAAATCACGTGCCAGTGCCTTATTTTTTTTGCTTACAAATAAGTAGAAATCCATTTTGTAAACCAGCATTAAACGTTTTTCTACTGTCAGGTTTAACGCGGGGCGCTTTTCAACTTCACTAAATGGCTCGAATACAGCGCGAGGAAAAGCATCGAACCGACCACCATCTAACATATGAAACAAGTTTTGGTATTTTGTGGTTTTGACAACTTTCAAACCATTAGCTTCCAAAACTTTGGTATCAATCCAGGCAGTGCCCTGCCCCAACGGAATTTGGCGCAAATCATTGATGTCTTTTACCTTATCAAATTTAGCCTGGTCACCTTTGCGAATAATCAGGAACCTGTGGCCTAACAAACCTTTAAACATAGGGATTCTTACAGGCTCAACCGATTCTTCCAATTCCTTACTCGTTCCCGCCCACATAATATCCAGCTGCCCATTAAGCGTATCTTCCACAAGACGAGTCTGGGTCATATCCTCGGCAACTGGCTGAAATTCTACTTTGCGGCCCAAGTGTTCAAACGCCAATTTAATCATACTGGCCATATAAGGCCCGTTGGGGTCGGCATCTGACAAATTGATTTTATAAGTTTCTGCGGAAGCAGAAGAAAGGCTCACCATCATCAAGGCGACGATAGATAATAAGGTTGAAAACAATTTACCCATTTTTACGCTCATTACGAACAACCCCAAAGTTACATGCTTAAAGTATAGCCAGATTAAATCCATCTCGAGTTTAGTTTTGCTAAGAATCGGGTTACATATCTGAACAAAAAAAAACCCTCTGCGGCTGGCGACAGAGGGTCCTTATAGTCACGATGAACTTAATTACGTTGAATCTTATAGAAGCTTAGTACACTTTTTCCAAGCGCGTAATTATTTTACTTTATAGGTTGCCATTCGCACTTTTAACACATGTGGACGCTTCGCAAAGTTCAACCCCCAATCTGTCTGGTCGCCATTCCAAACTCGCTCCATCACCCATTTACCCTTTTCAAAATGACCTTCTTCAATACGGTCAATCATGTATTTTGAATCTTTAATTTCGGTAGAAGGCTTAAATTCAACACGAGCTTTAAATGCAGTAACCAAATATTCATTCTCACTCAATTGCGCGATTAAGGCGCCGCCGCTGGCTACATCATTTCCTACGGGTGGCGATGTAAAAAACATCGGGCGACCATAGGTCACTTCTGCATTCCACCTACCTAAATCTAAAGTCTGCGTTACAGCTTCTGCAATTTTTTTACTAGCGGCTTCTTTTTCCTCTTTGGTTGCATCAGGCTTCGCCGCCAATTTTTTAAGCGCATCAGTAGTAACAGGCTCTGACGCTCCCCATACATTATTTTCAAAACTTAATTTAGCCCACTCGCGAGCCATAGGTGCAAGTACGCGATAGTGTTGCGCAAAGTTTTCGATGGTTTCTTCATCATATTTATCTGCACCAAGGGGATAATTCACGTAATCAGTGTCGTCCATACCAAAAGGAGCAAAACCCACGGCGCCTTTACCAAGAGCATCAAAAAAGTAGCGCGCATAAGGTTGGCTGTTTCCAATTTCGGGAACAAAAAGTGGATTGTCGTTACGTGAATATTGTTCCAACCATTTCAACACTGTTTTGTGATCTGGATTATAAATATCCGGAGCTACTGCATCCAAACTTGGTGCTGCTGCTTTCCAAATGTGAATTACATTATCAGTTGCACCACCTTTCTCCCAAAAGGTTGGGTTGAAAGGATCGCGCAAAGCAACATTGGTATACATGGGTAAGGGTTTGATTGCTTTACCTGCAGAAGCTAATTCCTCGCAAAATTTGGCAATGTAATAGGCATGGAAAAATTCATCCGCATCTTTACCAAAAACTTCTGGCCAAGTGCCTGCCTTAACGCCAATTTTTTTAACGAGTTCTGCAGGAATTGGAGCGTTAAATACAGCATTTGCCATAGTGGAATAATCGCGGTCTGCACCCCAGGTGCCAGCTTCGTTTTGTACCTGTACCATGATGACTGTATTTTTTTCATCTACTTTTTTCAAATGCGTCATCAATTGTAGAAACGCCTTTTTATCAGCCGCAAGCGTATTTTTTCCCAAGGGCGATAACGAATTCAAGGTGTCGCCGGTTTTGGTAACTACGCGTGGAAAACGTTCGTTATTTAATTTAACCCATGCCGGAGTGTAGTGCGGTGCATTATTTTTCCAGCTACCGAACCACAATAAAACCAAACGTGCATTATGTTCACGCGCTTGCTGCAACAATGTATCAACATAAGAAAAATCAAACTTGCCCTCAGTCGGTTCAATTTGTTCCCAGGCAACAGGAATTTCCAAGGTGTTGGCGTGCATTTTTTCAAAACTTGGCCAAACATATTTTAAGGTGTCTGGATAATTGCTGGAGTTATTTGCCTGCATAGCCAACATTAAAAAAGGTTCGCCATCTACCATGAGCGCATGGCGACCATTTTTAGAGACAAATTCCGGAGTTGATGCTGCTTGCGCACCCATTGAATTCAGCATAAAACCGAATACCGCCACAGCAGAAATAAGGGTTCGACGGAGACTTAACAACTTAAACATAGAGACCTCGGTTGGATGTTTTTATTGTTGATGATTACGAATAGACAAGAATTCTATATTAGCAAATTCATCGCTTATGCCCAGCACAACAATCTTAAATAAATGTCAAAAATAAACCCTGTAGCGCTTTTCACGATACAGGGTTTATCGATGCATCAAAATAGCAAACTAAATTAGAACTTAGCTCTCAAACTAATTGAGTAACGAGCATCTTGCGCATAGGAATATGCAACATGATCGCCTGCTTTATTTTGATCCATAATACCGATGGTTTTTGCTTTCAACAGGTTACTGGCTTCCAGGGTAACTGTGTAGTTATCCATGAAGGTGTAGCCAATAGATGCATCCAATTGACCGTAATCATCGTTGTAAATCGGGATAGCGGCTTTACCAGATCCGTCAGGGAAATCAGGATTGAATCCGTTGCTGCCCCAGGCGATCAAGTATTTGCTACGCCATGAATAAGCCAAGCGCGCAGAGATGCCATCCTTTTCATACATTCCCACAACGTTGAATGCATTTTTAGACAACTGATCGATTGGCATTTGGCCATATCGAGTTTTATCGGTGTCTATAGGACCCGCACCAGTTCCAGTACCAGGTTCAGGCAGTGGAATATTAGCTTTGCTATCGATATAGGTGTAGTTTACATCTACGCCAAGGCCATCAAATGGAGCAGGCAAAGTGTCGAAAAATTTGCTTACGCCAAATTCAGCACCGTTGATATCACCTGAACCTACATTAGCTAACCAAGTGCCCTCTCCTACATATCCATTGACATTAAAGTTTGAGCTACCTCTTCTAAAGAAGTTATCCACTTTTTTGTTAAACAGTGCTAAGTGCGCCATGCCGCCTTTATCATCAAAATACCACTCAGCCGAAAGATCGAATTGATTTGCAGTCATTGGCTCCAAATATGGATTAGTATCATGAGTTAAAGTATAGACGTAATCACTAACGTTATTTGAAGAAGTCAAACCTTCTCTTAGATTAGCACCTAATGTAATTCGAGCTTGCATGTCTGAGAAACTTGGAGCCCAAATCGCTTTAGACGCGGCAAAACGAATGAACACATCATCTGTTGCTTTCATTCTCAAGTTAAAACTTGGTAACACGTGTGTATAATCATTCTTAGCATCAAAAGGAGCTGCGCTATCTGGAAGAACAACAGTCCCATTTGCTGTTTTAGTTAACTTCGTTATTAAATATCCATGAGCAACGTTATCAGTTTGGACAACACGCACACCGAAGTTACCGTCAACAGGCATAGACAAATCGTCGAAGCCGTAGTTAACCATCACGTAACCTGATGCTGTTTTTTCTTCCTGGGTATTTCTATAAGCCTCGTTTTTCAACGCGTTCTTATCATTACCGCAATACCAATCGTTACAGCCTGCGTTTACACCTTCAGTAGTTGCCCAGAAGTTTTTCACCGCATTTTCGGAATAAATGTAACCCGCTGCAGGAACTTGCACATCACCGCGTTGGAAATTATTGAACGAATACAGAGCCAGGTATTTATTGGCTTGATCCGCAGTAACTTTGGTAATTTGGTTTCTGTTACCACCGCCCGCAGTCCATGAATCATAACGGGTTTTCCAATCGTAACCAGTGTTGATATTGTCAGCGGTTTTCTCTGAATAACGCGCACCGGCTTTAACAGATTTAATGATGGAATCATCAAAACTATATTCAGCATCAAAGCGACCGGTTTTTGCATCTGCCTCGTTACGCTCGAAGTGAGTCATAGCCTGACCAAGCGTGTAGTTCGCGTAATTGGTCATGTACTTCGGATCAATATAAATAGATGCGTCTTCCGTACCTACACCTTCCAAGCGAGCAGTTGGCGGGAACAAAATAACGCCGAGCGTGTAGTCATCTTTGGTGGCTTCTGCTTTTACGTATTGCAAATCAGCAGAGAATTTCCAGTGATCATCTGGAGACCATTTAATGCCGGTAGAATAATCAGTGGTGGTGGAAGTTCCTGGTGTCCAACGTGTACTGGTACCAAAGTTCAAACCCCAATCCGCAGGATTAGCAACGGTAACATCACCCGAAATCATTTCGCCGTTTGCGCCGTATTGCCAATTTTTGGGGCTGGCAGGAACTATAGCGTTATCGCCGTTTGCGCTATTTAAAAAGAACGCGTTTTCATCGTATTCTGATTTAAGTTTGCTTTGGAAACCCGTCAAATAAATTTCGGTTTGATCGTTAGGTGCCCATTGGAACGCAGCATACTTACCATCGCGTTGACTGAAATAATCGTTGCGACGCCAATCCACACCTTTGGAAACCCACTCAGCTTTTCCGTCAATAGTTCTTGGCAAGAATGGACGTGAGTAAACCTGATCTGAGCGGCTAGCTAATTTAGATGTTGATAAATCGATTAAGAAACCGAATTCGCCTGCATCAGTAGACCAGCGATTGCTGTACAAGCCAGAGTATTCGCCGTTGGTTTCTTTAATTTGATCACCGTAGTTACCTTTGATGGTGAAACTTGCCAACTGGCCTGCCGAATCAAACGGCATACGAGTGCGCAAATTCACAGTACCGCCCAAGCCGCCTTCAATCATATCGGCAGATGGACTTTTGTAAGTATCTACGGCGTACATCAATTCCGCAGGAACATCTTCAAAGCTCAAGCCACGGCCACTTGCTGCAGAGAAAACATCGCGGCCATTTAATTCGGCGCGAACTTGCGTTAAACCACGAATCGCCACACCACTACCTTCAGCGGCAGGGTGTTCTGCATCGTTGTTGGTGTAGCGACCAACGGAAACGCCCGGTACACGTTGCAAGGCTTCGGTCACGCTGCGATCCGGTAATTTACCAATATCTTCTGCAACAATTGAGTCCACTATAACGTTAGACTTTTTCTTAACTTCTTGTGCACTTTGCACACTGGCACGCTGGCCAGTGATTACAATCTCTTCGGTTCCTTCAGCGGCTTCTGCGGCAAATGCCTGCATGGAGCCCATAGCACCGAACACCAGCGACATGCTTGACGCAAGCTTGATGTATACCGGCAACCTCTTTTTCAAAAATGTTTGTTGGTTTTTATTTATCATTGTCTTTCTCCAGTTAAAATAATTTGAAACTACCCCTAGATATTCACGTCACTTATTGTTGTGACTGCCTTGCAACTCCCACACTCCTTCTTAACCATCGCGCGATATTTAAAAAGCCACTACTCGCTTTTGGTTAAGATGTAAGTTTTTCCTGCTTCTGCTGCAAAAGTTCCTGAATCACCTTTCACGTCTATAGCAATTTTTTTGCCGCTGTTTTTTTCAATCAGCGCAAATGATTTTTCCAACAAGGAATTTTTCAGCGTGACCTGACCACTTAATCCTGAAGTTAATTGCGCCTCCTGCAGCAAACCCTTTTCCCAGCGCATGTCGATCACCCAATTACCACGAGCACGCAAACCTTTTACAGCACCAGTGGCCCATACTTTTGGTAGCGCAGGAAGTAATTGAATTTGATTGTTTTGACTTTGTAACAACATCTCGGCAACACCAGCAGTTGCGCCGAAATTGCCATCAATTTGGAATGGTGGATGGTTGTCCCACAAATTTGGCAAAGTGCTAATGGTGAGCTGCTCAGATAATACTTTGTGCGCGCGATCTCCATCGAGCAAACGCGCCCATAAATTAACTTTCCAGGCTTGCGACCAGCCGGTTCCGCCGTCACCGCGCGCATTTAATGTTGTGCGCGCCGCTTGTAATAATTCGGGCGTTTTTGAAGCATCAATTTGATGCCCGGGATGCAAAGCAAACAAATGTGAAACATGGCGATGCTGATTTTTTGGATCATCAATATCCTGCTTCCATTCCTGCAACTGCCCCCACTTGCCAACACGTAAACCAGAATCCAGATTTGCAAGAACGTCTGCCGTTTGTTGTGCGAATTTTTTATCCCCCAAAATCGCTGCGGCTTCGGATGTGTTGCGCAACACATCAAACACAATTTGTTGCGACATAGCAGCAGCAACTACGAAAGGCCCATGCTCTGGTGAAAAACTGGGCGACACTACCCATTTACCGTCGCGTGGATCTTTTACTAAAGTATCCAACCAAAATTGTGCTGCACCTTTCATTAAGGGATAGGCACGCTCGCGCAGAAATTTTTTATCGCCAGTGAATAAATAGTGCTCGTAATAATGTTGCGCCATCCAGGCTCCCGCTTCGGGTTGCCAAAAAGCAGTTGGCCATTCAATAACGCCAGCGAAACCCCAAACGTTGGTGTTGAGGAAAAGTGTCCAGCCATTTGCGCCCAGGATTTGTTTGGCAGCAATTTGGCCAGGAGCAACCAGTGAATCAACAAAATCAAAAAGTGGTGGTAATGTTTCTTGCAAGTTAGTGGTTTCAGCCAACCAGTAATTCATCTGCAAATTAATATTTACGTGATAATCATCGTTCCATGGCGGAGTGTTGGTCCGATTCCAAACACCTTGCAGGTTGGCAGGCAGAGAACCCTGGCGTGAAGACGAAATAATAAGATAGCGACCAAACTGAAAATAAGTTGCTTCCAACGTGCGATCTAAATTCGCGTTACCTTTGCGATAACCTGCTAACAACTCTGGTGTCGTTAATTGATTTTCAGTTTGACCAACATCCAGGGAGACGCGATTAAATAGCTTTTGATAATCGGTTTGATGATTTTTCAGAAGTTGCTCAAAAGATTTTTTTCCAGCTTTATCTAACTTGCTGGCAACCGCAGCGTGCGGATCTTTGCCGCGATAAACAGGATATTGCTGTGCGTAATTGGTACCGGCACTTAAAATGATTAGCGCTGAATCTGCAGCAGTAACTTCAACTACCTTGTCTTTATTAAGGACGTGGTTGTCTGCAATGACTTGTACAGCTGCTTCATACAGCAAACCATTATCATTCAATGCACCTTGCGCACTGATACGGCCATCTTTAACTTGAGTTTTCAGGCTACGGTTATCAGGGATCGTTAACGCAGCTGTAAAATTAATTTTTTTAGGTTGATCCGCACTGAGACGAACCGCAATCACACCATCGGGAAAGCTCGCAAAATATTCACGCAGATAATGAACGCCGTCCTGTGTATAGGTCACGCGAATCAAGCCATTATCTAAATCTAATTCACGACGATAATCTTTAACTGCTGAGGCTTGCGGAAAACCTAGCGTGAGTTCTCCAAAATTTTGATAGTCGCCATAACCTGTTGTTTTATGACCAAGTTCCTTCGCGACTGCCTCTGGGTCCATTTCACCCTTTTCAGCCAAGGCTTTACGCACCGCAGCTAATTTTGAAATTTGCGATTCCGCAGCAATACCAAAGTCGTAACCCTGCTTTGAGCCGGGGCCGCCAGTCCACAGTGTCTTTTCGTTAAATTGCAGATGCTCGACATCGACGCCACCCATTACCACCGCACCTAATGCGCCATTACCAATCGGTAGGCCTTCGCGCTCCCAGTCGGTAGCAGGTTTATCAAAGGTAATTTTCAAAGCAGGCGCAGAGATTTCGGCAGCAAAGGCTAGCGATTGGGCACTCAAAAGCACGAGCAGTAGACTCGGCCGGTGCAAGTAGAAACGATGAAATGCCGCTAATAATCTATCCCACATAGATGTACCTGTAATTTTTATGAAGTGTGGAATTAAAGAATTTGTCGTATATATGGTATTTATGACTATTTGCAGTATATTAAGATAACTTTTTTATAGATGCAATATTTATTACTTATAATAACTTCAAATAAACTTATTTTTGCAGATGAAATTTTAAGCAGAATTTAAGGTGTAAAACGAAGGGAGTAAGGTCACCTACTTACAGGTGACCTTCTTTCAATGGCGGAAGCAAAGCGCCTGTTACGCCATGGACTTGAGGAACTCATGATGAAGCGGTGCGTATCCCACTCCACCCGCAATAGCGGATTTCATTTTTTCCAGCATCCTGGCCAGGGAATCCCGCTCTGTACCGGACAGCGAAATGCTTGTTTGGTTGGGAATGATTTTGAAACCGTTGTACATACTCAGCCAGCTGGCATCCTGGAAGGTTTCCTGGTCATAAGTGATCAGGGTGCCGTCAGCCCGGAAACGTTTGATTTTTTCCGCTAGCATCTCGGGTATATCCATGGATTGAACATCCAACCAGAATTGCGTATCGCCTCTTTTATTAGCTTTGTAATGCAAAATCAGGAAATCCCGTAAGCGTGCATACTCCAGCAAATTGAGGCGGTTGGCCTCATCACGCAGCTCAGGGCTAAAATCCGCGTCGGGGAAGTGATTTAGCAATTTATCAATTCCCGTCTGAATCAAAGAAATACTCGTTGACTCGAGCGGCTCTAAAAATCCGCTCGCCAGCCCCAATGCGACACAGTTTTTGTTCCAGAATTGTTTTCGTACACCTGTAGTGAACTTGATAACACGGGGTTCGGTCAGGGCCCGGCCGCTTGCATGTTTTCGCAGAGTGTCGATGGCTTCTTGATCAGAAATATACTTATCGCAGTAAACGTAGCCATTGCCAGCGCGATGCTGCAAAGGAATTTTCCATTGCCAGCCAGCTTCCCGTGCGGTTGAGCATGTATAAGGAACCGGTGCCTCAGCATTCTCCGTTTGCATGGCGACAGCGCTGTTACAGGGAAGCCAATGGCTCCAATCCTCATAGCCCGTACGCAGCGCTCCCTCTATCAATAACGCCTTGAATCCAGAGCAATCGATAAAGAGCTCACCCGCTACAACCTGGCCACTTGCCAGCACTACGTCTTTGACGAAGCCCGAATGTTCGTCCAGCGTCACCGATGAAATCATGCCTTCAATGCGTTGCACGCCGCGAGCTTCGGCATACTCACGCAAAAATTTTGCGTATAAAAATGCATCAAAATGATAGGCGTAGTTGTATCTTGTGAGTGGTGATGCCGGCTCGGCATCAGGCAGGGAAAACCTGTTCTCAAGAGCCATTTGGGTAGAGAGGCAAAAGCTTTCCAAGGCACCTTCATAGCCGTTTTTGTGCAGCTGAAGCCAATGTTGATAAAAAGATTGCCCATTGATAGGCATACCGTAATCAGCAAACGGATGAAAAAAAGATGACCCCTTGGTATACCAATCTTTAAACTCTATGCCGAGCTTAAACGTCGCCTGGGTCGCGTTGATAAAGTCTCGCTCGCCAATTCCCAACTGGCGGTTGAAATACTTGATGCCGGGAACAGTCGCCTCGCCAACACCCACTGTACCAATCACATCAGATTCAACTAATTGAACGCTGACTGGCTTGTCTTTGAGATATTGGGACAAGGCTGAGGCAGCCATCCAGCCCGCCGTTCCGCCGCCCACAATGACAATCTTCTCAATTGGCTTCGCCATAAGAACCCTTGTTTATATTTAAAATTTATTTTACACACAAACACTACCTATGGGTCAAATTTAATCTTATCTATATGCTAATTTTGAGTCGTATGATGCTCTTTAAACGCATACAAAGTCGAAACAGCTGCATGTAAAGTTACCTAAACTAAACACATCCGGTTCTGGCATAAGTGTTGCTCTGCTCATTTACATCACCCTTAAGTCCTCAAGCCCAGCGGAATTTGGCGGTTACGACCTCATTTAGGACATAAAATGAAGAGCACTAGCACCACTATGAGACACCCGAACAAATCAATTGCACCAGCAACTACCGATAAGTCCCTGACAAAAGGCTTCACGGAGCTCTTTCACCAGCGATTGGATGCATTAAATTTGATCAAACAGCTCAACCATATGGTTAAAGCGGTACAACGCCACCGTGGTATGAGCATGGGCTTGCTGGGTGGAAACGCCCTCTTCCGTGAAGAATTTACCAAGCTGCAACGCCAGATTGCGGAGCGTCTTGAGCTATTCAGCGCCTTTACTGCCCGTAGCCACCAGCTTTTGCCGCAGCGGGATCAGGAAAACCTGCACAGCGCCTGGCTTACCATTAGCCACGATTGGCAGGAAGATTCGGTGATTGATAATTATGAACTGCACTGTCATTTGATCGAACAATTACTCGCTCTGCTTGCGTCTTTGGCCAAGCAAATGGAGCAACCTATTGCAGCGATTCTGGCGAGCAATAATGAGCCCACGCAAATTTATGCAACCTCCGCTGTTTATCCCAACCGATTTAAACAACTGGAGGTCTTGCACTTTTCTACTCGTTTAATGCCTTCTGTTGCCGAGCAAATTGGTCGCATTCGTGCGCTTGCAACTTACACCGCAGCACTGGGTTATTGCGATTCAGATTACGCCAGCAAATTGCGTTACGTTATCCAATGCACTCGCGTGAACAACGAAAAGCTTCGCCATCAATCCAAACGAATGGAAAGTATTTTAGAAAAAGATAGCCCACTATTGAGCCAATTAAAAAGCTATGAAATCAAGCTGACATTCTTATTGAATATGATTGAGCAGGATGTATTAAGGGAAGGAAAAATCGCGGCTGACAGTAATCGTTTATTTGAACTTGCGACCGATATTATTGATATGTATTTAAACAGTGTCGATGAAGGGACTGCGCTGATAGAACGCTGGCATAACGATGAAATTGAAAATTGGTTAATGGCGATAAATTAATTTGCAATCCAGTAGACGTGAACCCATGTGGAAGCAAGCTTAACGCTGTAAGCAGCTCAGCATTAAAATTGTCCCCAAGACTGAATTAGCTTATGAATTTCTTCCGCTGCGTGGGGTGTAGAATCAATAATACTAAAACCCGTCCAGTGCTTACCGTTTTGATCAGCGGCGCGGGTCCACAAACAATCCACGCCTATACGTAATACTTGCTTACCGTTTTCGTGCGGTATATGCATATCCAATTCATACAAGCGGTCCTCTTCCAAAGGGACATCGCCCACCAACATCAAACCTTGAGTGTGAATATTCACCAAGCGACCAATATAAATATCGCGCAAGCTGTCATAAACATCTACGTCACCACTAATAGGGTGACGATGCATGGCGCGATCATAATTCTGCGACGATAAATCACTCATAAGTTACTCACCTATACGGGTTACTTCAGCCGTTAAATTGCCGGCACGCTCATTGAGTGTTTGGTAAATATTTTCCAGCGCACGCTCGAAGAATGGTTTAGTGCTACCTGCAATCACACGCGCTTTACCTGAAATCATTTCACGCGCTAATTGTAAGCCCGCAATTAGCGACACTTTTCTACCTTGCTGATCCACTAACATATAGTGATTGGTTTTTTGATTGAACCAAGCCACTTTTAAACGTTTGCCGCCGTCGAATTCGAACCAGGTACCGAACTCAATCATTTTCAAACTATCGACAATTTTAGTTTCATCAGCAGTTTGAGGTTGCAATAGCTCGGTTGTTTGGCCGGCTTTTTCTGCCGCCATGCTTTCCAATTTGGTACGCATGGGTGCCGGTGCAGATTCGGCTTTTTTACTTTGCAATGCCAAGCGCTGCAATGCGACAACCGCATCAATTAATTTACGGCCTTTGGCTTGTTCGTAACCAATGGTTTCAAATCCATGTTCAAGCGCCGCAATCAGCGAATCTTGTTTTTCCATTTGCTTAACCTTGTCTGCCTGCAAGGTTTTAGGCTCAAGGCTCCACAATAAATCATCTACCACACTCACAGCACGCTGCCATGAATCGGAGTTTTCACCGTAACGCAACAACACGAACGACAGGTAATCAGACCAGGGCTGCAATAGCAGCAACAAAATTGCAGAAGGCATATCGCGGCCATCTGTACGGCTACGAACGGCGTTGTTAACTTGCACTTTTGCTTCGCGTAACTTTTCTTCGCCTTGCGCTTTTTCCAAAGCGCGACGCTCCATTAACTCCTGACGACGCGCAACGTTGTGGGTATATGCATTAAATTCAATCAACAATTCTGCAAACAAACGCACATCGTTTTTAAAATCTTCCAACAAGCGGAATACAGTGACTTTAATTTTGTTAAAAATTTCAAACTGGTCGCTGCCATCGTTACTTACCCAGCGCACACCGGCTTCTGCCAAACTATTTAATAACACACGCGCTGGATGCTCTGGTTGTTCAAAAAAATCTTTATCTATAAAAGCAATTTTAAGAAAGGGAGTGTGTAAATAACTTAGCAATGCTTTCACTGAATCAGGCAAATGTTCGTCAGACAGCATGTACTCAAACAACATACCCACCAAATCGATGGTTTGCATATCGCTTGCTTCAACAGCACCATTTTCATTTTCCCTGGCGATCTGCTGCATCATCAACTGACTGACTTCTTGCACACGCTGCGGTGCCAAGGTCGGAACGCCCGCGCTTACATTGTCAAAAACCTGTTGGGTTGTGACTAGCGTAGTGGTTTGCAAACCATCCAACACACCAACTAATTGATCAGTGCTGTACACACGCAAATTTTGCGCTGATATATGTTGCGGGTGCTGGTTATAAGAGGAATCTGCTACCGCAGAATATTCACCTGCAGGACGCGGTGCGAAACCTGTGGCGGCAACCGGTGCTTGTTGCACAGTTTGTTGGCCGCCATGCCCTTGATGAGTGATGTGCGCTTGCAATAATTTAATCGCATTTAATAAACTGCTTTGGTATTGCACATCTGAAGGATTAAGTGTGCCGCTAAGCAAACGATCACTTGCGCGGCGGTGCATAGGGTCTACAGAAGACTGACCCGGTAATTCGCCCAGCGGATTTATATCTAAGGGATCATCTGCAACTTGATCTTCAGAGGCAGAGCGCGTACTGGAAGCGCCATCAGAACTGGGCACAAAGCGTAAATTCGGCAATAGATTCTGGTGAATCAAATATTGGTTGATCTCGTCATAAAGACCTTCCAACTGCCCAATAACTTCTTGATCAAATATTTTGTAGCCAATAATTTTTGTTTTGGCATCCATATCCAAACTAGCTAAAACTTTACGCAAAGCCTCACAGAACTGCACAGGGCTAGCGGGATTGCTTCTTTCGTCTAATTTTTCACCATCATTCAATAACGCGAGGCGCTGTTGGAGCGACCAGAGTTGCTCAGCGTAAAAACCCTCAGCCCGGTGTGTAATTGAAGTGATTGCGATTGTTTCTTCAAGATCAGAGTGTTCAACCAAAGACAGCATATCGCCGGTAAAGCGTTCTTCACCGGTCAAGGTATTCAAAGTTTTATTTTTAAATTTTACAAAACCATTGCCTAAGTGTTGGCAAAATTCCTGCTCAGCAGGCTGCTGCACCGCAGCGATTAAATTTTGTACTTCAAATAAGGCAAGCTGTTCTTTGTTGGATTTGGCTTGCTCAGCGTGCTCTAAAATTTCTTTGCACCAATGCCGCCAAAAATTAGGGAATACGCGATAGGCAAAACCACGGGTAAGGTCGCGGCAGTGCTTGAGATGTTGAATCACAATTTGCTCTGACATAGGAGCAAGCGAAGGACTCGAACGCTTATTGGCATCGGCGCCAAACGACCCTAAATTCTGCATAAATTTTCCTGCATTTTTATCCATAACTCTCATATGTCCTAATCTTCCCACTAGAGTGTTGAAGTCCTTTTTTGGAGCCACAGCTTGTAAAGCGATCATCCGACCCGGGCTATTTCTATTGATTAAAGTTGCGCTTTCTAATTCTAGCAGTTTCTCACATCTTGGCTACAAAATGAGGATTGCGTCACCTAATTCAACAAAAATTAATATTTTCATCAAGCTTGATGGCGCAAATTTAGAAGTATCTTGAAGAACAAGACGCCATTTGCGCACCACAAAAGAACATAAAAACACCTGCTTGCACCACCTAAGCGCACCATAATCACCCATTTTCCGGCTTTTTAGGCTGTGGCTATAGGCTTTAACAGCTTGAATGCAAGTTGGTATCCATATTGCTAAATTCATACCGTTCACGAGATATACCTGATCCGCACTCTGAGTGGTTTGGAATATTCGACGTTTTACAATAGAAAGCTAGGGTTCCGGCTTCTTCCTAACTTAGGGAAGACAGTGACTGGTCCGAGAGCTTTCGACCCCAGCGGCGCAAGCCAATGAGGTTACACGGCGGGATAAAAGCCCGGGAGATAGTTGGCCGAGAAGCCTGTTAGCAAACCTGTGAGGATGTTGTCGTCGTCCGCCGTTTGTACAGATTTTAATCGCCAGAGTGCTCTCAGCTTTATAAAAAGGCTCAGTCTTGAGTCCCGATAACAGCCCTGTAATCTAAACCGCTGGAGGTTTACATGCTTTCTACTGCTCTCACCAAACGCCTGTTCGGCAAAACCCTCTTGGCTTCCGCCCTCCTTTTTACCTCTGCAGTTGCTTCAGCCAAACCCTTTAACGTTTGCTGGTCCATCTATGTTGGCTGGATGCCCTGGGGTTACGCCGCTGAGCAAAAGATTGTCGACAAGTGGGCCAAAAAATACGGGATAGAAATCAAAGTTACACAAATCAACGATTACGTTGAATCCATCAATCAATATACCGCTGGTCAATTTGATGCCTGCGCCATGACGAATATGGACGCACTGACTATTCCAGCCGCTGGCGGTGTGGATAGCACGGCTTTAATTGTTGGCGACTTCTCAAACGGAAACGATGCGGTCATCCTCAAAGGTGATAACAAAACCCTGAAAGATATCAAAGGCCAAAACGTAAATCTGGTTGAGTTGAGCGTGTCTCACTATTTGTTAGCACGAGCGCTGGAAAGCGTGAAGCTAAAAGAAGCCGATGTGAAAGTTGTTAACACATCTGATGCCGATATGGTTGCGGTATACGGTACCAAAAGCGTAACAGCGGTAACCACCTGGAATCCTTTAGTGGGTGAAATCCTGTCACAACCACACAGCAGTAAAGTGTTCGACTCCTCGCAAATTCCCGGTGAAATTATGGATTTGTTTGTGGTGAATACTGCCACTCTTAAAAAGAATCCTGCTTTAGGTAAAGCTCTTGTGGGCGCTTGGTACGAAATTATGAGCACTATGAGCGCTCAAGATGCCAAAGGAATTGCAGCGCGTACTGCAATGGCTAAAGCATCCAGCACTGACCTTGCCGGTTTTGATTCACAACTCAAAACCACCAAAATGTTTTATACCCCTGCATCAGCAGTCGAGTTTACAAAAAGCGATGCACTCCTAAGCACCATGAAAAAAGTTGCAGAATTTTCTTTCTCGCACGGCTTGCTGGGTGAGAAAGCAAAAGATGCAGCAACCATTGGTGTCGAAGGCCCTAAAGGTATTTACGGCGATAGCAAAAACGTGAAGCTGCGTTTTGATACGACCTACATGCAATTAGCAGCCGACAACAAACTTTAATTTACTCCGCGTATTTGAAACCTCCAAGGTGAGTGGAGCTCCACTCACCTACAAAACAAAATAAAAAATGTTCGGGATTTGCTTATGAAACGGCTTATTAACTTAACGCCCTCTAAATCAACACGATGGCTGCTGGGTATACTACCTTTCGCACTCATCATTCTTATTTATATTGTGGCCTCTGATGCACGTTTGGCAGAAAACGCCACAGATAAGTTACTTCCCAGCTTTGGCCAAATGGGCGAAACCTTAAATAGCTATGTGTTAGAACCCAGTAAACGCACTGGTGAATATTTATTTTGGACAGATACCTACAGCAGCCTAAAACGTTTATTGCTCGGCATTGTGATTGCAGCCGTTTTTGGTTTTACTTTTGGATTATTAACTGGCGCAATTCCGACATTCCATGCACCCGTGTCACCTTTGCTAACCGTTATCTCACTTGTACCGCCCATGGCGCTGCTACCGATTTTATTTATTGTGTTTGGGTTAGATGAATTATCCAAAGTCGCACTTATAGTTATTGGTGTTGCTCCATGCATTGCACGCGATATACAGCGCAGCACACTTGAAATCCCGCAAGAACAAATTATTAAAGCGCAAACATTAGGCGCATCATCGCTACAGGTTTTATTGCGCGTTTATATTCCACAGCTCATGCCGCGTTTAATTAGCTCAATTCGTTTAACGCTCGGTTCCGGCTGGTTATTTTTAATTGCAGCAGAAGCTATAGCATCAACTGATGGTCTTGGTTACCGCATATTCTTAGTGCGTCGTTATTTATCAATGGACGTAATTTTACCTTACGTCGCGTGGATTACTTTGCTCGCTTTTATTATCGATTGGCTCTTGCTTAAAACCAGCCAAAAATGTTTTAGATGGCATCACCAAGGAGCGCATTAATGTCTGTTACGCCCCAAGCAACGCCTTTAATCACCGCAAAAAATCTGTGGAAAAAGTACGGTAATAATACAGTGCTGGAACGCATCAACATCAGCGTATACGCAGGTGAATTTATTACTATGGTAGGAACCTCAGGTTGCGGAAAAAGCACCTTCCTAAAAATGTTATTAGGTATGGAAGAAGCTACATCTGGCGAATTACTATTAGATGGAAAACCAATTCCAAACGAACCCGATCAATCGCGCGGCATAGTATTCCAACAATACTCTGTATTTCCGCATTTAACAGTTTTAGAAAACGTTATCCTTGCACGTGAATTTGAACATTCGCCGTTAATAGGAAAATTATTTGGTGGTAAAAAACAAAAAGTTATTGATGAAGCAAAAGCATTATTAGAGTCTGTTGGCTTAACACCTTCATTAGCAAAATATCCGCATGAATTATCTGGCGGCATGAAGCAACGCCTAGCCATTGCACAGGCTTTAATTCGCCAACCCAGAATTTTATTGCTCGACGAACCTTTTGGCGCTCTCGACCCGGGCATTCGCGCCGACATGCACCAATTAATTTTAAAACTCTGGCGCGAACACAATCTCACTGTATTTATGGTGACCCACGATTTAAGTGAAGGTTTTTATTTAGGCACACGCTTGTGGGTATTCGACAAGTTACGCCGCGACCCACATTCACCGGAGGCCTACGGCGCAAATATTACTTACGACTTACCGGTAACCCGCAAAAAAACAGAAGTACCGCAAGAAATAAAAGCAGCAGAGATCGCACTATGAGTAAGATTTTTTATACCACAACAATTCTTGGTAACGGTCATTGGTCGCTCGAGGTGCGTCGTGGCACCCTTATGAAAATTACCGATTTAGAAGGCGGCGCAAATGTGGGCATGCTGTTTTACAACCCACGTAACTTATTAGAAAGATACAACGCGCCCGATACGCTTAAATGCCAACACACGTTTAAATTACAGCGCGGCAACTGCTTGTACTCTGACATGGGTAGGATTTTTGCTTCGATTATTGAAGATTATTCAGCCAACGGCGAAGGCAATTGGCACGATACGGTGTGCGGAAATAGCAACGCGCAACAAATAGAAAAGCAATTTGGCAAACGCGATTATCAAAAAGATCGTAACAGCTGGTTGCAAAATGGTAGCGATGCATTTTTAGTAGAACTTGCAAAATATGGTTTGGGCCGTGCGGATATGGCAGCCAACATTAACTGGTTCAGTAAAGTCATTGCAGATGATAGTGGCAACATAAAACTCGACACCAAAAATCAAGCTGCGGGGAATTCTGTAACCCTGCGCTTTGATATGGACACACTCCTGTTATTACATGCATGCCCTCATCCACTTAATCAAGAGAAAGCTTACCCATTCAAACCTGTACAAATTGAATTAGGTGAAGCAGACCCTGTGGGTGAAGATGATTACTGCAAAAATTTCCGCCCCGAAAACCAACGCGGATTCCAAAATAACGCACTTTATTATCTTGCGGCCAATTAAGGGTAAACCACATGTCTCTCATTGGAAATAAATTAATAGAAAGCAAATTAAATCCGGACAATGCCAACGCTCGTCATTACGTTGCAGCGGGTGATTATTTTTTAGGTGAAATCAAACAAGGCCAAACCTTTCGTATTGTTGACCTCGAAGGAAACCAGGCTGCGGATGTTTTGTTTTACAACGCAAAAGACCCAAGCGAGCGTTACAGCGCTATGGACACAATTCGCACTCAAGGAAATTTATATTTAACTGCTGGCACCAAGTTAATATCCAACACCAATCGCGAGCTTTTGGAAATCGTTGCCGATACTTGCGGTCGCCACGATACCCTCGGCGGTGCATGCGCAACCGAGAGCAATACCGTTCGCTACAGTTTGGAAAAACGCTGCATGCACGCCTGCCGCGATAGCTGGATGCTCGCCGTAGCAGAACACCCTGAATTCGGTATTAGCAAACGCGATATCACCCACAACATTAATTTTTTTATGAACGTACCCGTAACTAGCTCAGGCGGTTTGACCTTCGAAGATGGAATTTCCGCGCCCGGCAAATATGTAGAACTGACCGCGAAAATGGATATTGTGATGCTAATTTCAAACTGCCCACAATTGAATAATCCATGTAACGGATACAATCCAACGCCAATTGAAGTATTAGTTTGGAATTAAATTAATGAACTGCGATGGCACCGACTTCCCATGTGAATTTCCCGAGCATCGCAAGGCGGTAGAGCAAAATAGGCAGGACGCCTATTTTAGTTTTGACAATACAGGGAAGTATTGTCAAAACGGCTCGTTAGCGCCTGAGAAACGCAGGATCAGAAATTCGCTGGGTCGCCTTTCTTTTGCTTACTTTTCTTTGGTGAAGCAAAGAAAAGTGAGGCCAGCGGCAGGCAAACAATATAAATAAATCTTCAGTGGACGACCACTGTCGTAAAAAAACCAGCGGGACGACCTGCCGGAGCAAAGAATGTTTAGCAAAGTCTTAATCGCCAACCGCGGAGCAATCGCCACCCGCATCATTCGCACACTTAAAAAACTGAACATCAAATCTGTTGCTGTGTACGCCGAGTCAGATGCAGACAGTTTGCATGTTCGTCTTGCCGATGAATCTTTTTCATTAGGTGAAGGCGCAGCGGCACAAACCTATCTGGATCGCAAAAAAATAATTGAAATTGCAAAACAGACTGGTGCGCAAGCTATTCACCCCGGTTATGGATTTTTGAGCGAGAACTCTGGTTTTGTTGCAGAATGCGAAGCGGCAGGCTTGATTTTTATTGGCCCTACGGCCGAACAAATGATTACCTTTGGTTTAAAACATAAAGCGCGCGAACTTGCGCAAGCCGCTCATGTTCCGCTTTGCCCCGGCACAGATCTTTTAAAAAACCTTGAAGACGCAGTACAAGCAGCAGCAAGTATCGGCTACCCCGTTATGTTAAAAAGTACTGCCGGTGGCGGTGGTATTGGCATGCAATTGTGTAATAGCGAAGCCGAATTAACTGGCGCGTTTGAAAGCGTCAAACGCTTGGGTAAAAATAACTTTGCCGATGATGGTGTCTTTCTGGAAAAATTCATTGCCGCCGCACGCCACATAGAAGTGCAAGTTTTTGGCGATGGCAAGGGTACGGCTGTTGCTATTGGCGAACGCGATTGCTCCAGCCAACGTCGTAACCAAAAAGTGGTTGAGGAGTGCCCCGCGCCCAATTTGCCAGAAGCACAGCGCCACGCAATGCAATTGACCGCCGAAAAATTATTAGCCTCCGTCAATTATCGCAACGCCGGTACCGTTGAATTTATCTACGATTCAAAAGACGACAAGTTTTATTTTCTTGAAGTGAACACTCGCCTGCAAGTTGAACACGGCGTTACCGAAGAAGTTTATGGTGTTGATTTAGTAGAGTGGATGCTCCGCCAGGCTGCAGGTGAACTAGGCGATTTGAAAGGTCTTCGCGCACCACTAGTAGCAAAAGGGCATTCCATACAAGTGCGTGTTTACGCCGAAGACCCCGCGCGCGATTTTCAACCTTGCGCAGGCTTGTTAAGTAAAGTTGAATTTCCTGAAACCAACAATAGCTTGCGTATTGATTCCTGGATTGAAAGCGGCATTGAAGTACCGCCCTACTTCGATCCTATGCTCGCAAAAATTATTGTGCACGGTGAAAACCGGAATGATGCCTTGCGCAAACTTTCCCACGCGTTAAACGCAACCCAACTCTACGGTATTGAAACCAATCTGGGTTATTTACGCACATTGCTGAAAGATGAAACGCTGATTCAAGGTCTTATGACCACGCGTTATTTAAATCAATTTAGTTTTAAACCGGCACGTATCGATGTACTTCAAGGTGGAACGCAAACCACTATTCAGGATTACCCCGCTCGTACAGGTTATTGGCACGTAGGCGTTCCGCCCTCAGGTCCCTTCGATAATTATTCATTCCGATTGGGAAACCGTTTATTAAATAACGACGAACGCGCAGCAGGTTTAGAAATTACCCTGCAAGGTCCTATTCTGAAATTTGGGTGCGATACCCAAATCGTTTTAACTGGCGCCTCTATAGATGCAAAACTCGATGGCGAAACAATTTCCATAAACCAAGTCATTACCATTAAATCAGGCCAACAATTACATCTTGGCCGCATTACAGATCGCGGTGCGCGCACCTACCTTTGTATCGCTGGCGGCATTCAGTGTCCGGATTATTTAGGTGCGAAATCAACCTTTACCCTTGGACAATTCGGCGGTCACAACGGTCGCGCTTTACGCGCTGGCGATGTTCTCGCACTTGATGCAGAAACTTGCAACCCTTCGATAACATCAAGCGCTCTACCAGATTTATTAAAGCCTCTCATTAATAACAACTGGCAAATTCGCGTTATCTACGGCCCACATGGTGCGCCAGATTTTTTTACCGCTGATGACATAGATACTTTTTTTAATGCTGACTGGGAAGTTCACTACAACTCCAGCCGCACAGGTATTCGCTTGATTGGCCCCAAACCCAACTGGGCGCGCACTTCTGGCGGCGAAGCAGGTATGCACCCCTCCAATATTCACGACAATGCCTACGCATTTGGTACTGTAGATTTTACTGGCGATATGCCAGTGATTCTGGGACCAGACGGTCCATCGCTTGGTGGTTTTGTTTGCCCCGCCACTGTGATTTCTGCAGATCTTTGGAAGCTCGGTCAATTGCGGGCGGGCGATAAAATTCGCTTTGTCGCGGTGAGTATTGATGATGCTGTTAGCATCGAAAAAATCCAAAATGCGAATTTAAAAAATCTGGATACTGTTGAAGCACATTGGGTTACCGTTACACCTTATACTCCGATTGTTGCGCAACTTTCGAAAGCGACTTACGGTGACGATATTGTTTATCGCGCGGCAGGTGATCATTTCCTACTTGTTGAATATGGCGCGCTTGAACTCGATATTAAATTGCGTTTCCGTGCGCATGCATTGATGCAGTGGTTGCAGAAAAATCCCGTAACAGGTTTGCGCGAACTGACGCCGGGAATTCGCTCACTGCAAATTCATTACAATAGCCAGGAAATTTCACTTAGCGAATTGCTCGCGCATTTGCAGCACGGTGAAACGGAACTTATTACACAACTATCGGAACTGAGTGTTCCTTCACGCATTGTACACATCCCATTGAGTTGGGATGACGAAGCCTGCCAATTAGCCATTCAAAAATATATCCAATCTGTACGCGATAATGCACCTTGGTGCCCGAGTAACCTGGAATTTATTCGTCGCATAAATGGATTGGAATCTATCCAAGCCGTTAAAGATACAGTCTTCAATGCATCTTATTTGGTGATGGGACTTGGCGATGTTTATCTCGGCGCACCTGTCGCCACACCGATTGACCCACGTCACCGTTTGGTAACCACTAAATACAATCCGGCGCGCACATGGACTGCAGAAAACTCTGTAGGTATTGGCGGCTCCTACATGTGTATTTATGGCATGGAAGGCCCCGGCGGCTATCAATTTGTGGGGCGCACATTGCAAATGTGGAATCGCTACCGCAAAACCGCAGAATTTAAACAACCATGGTTATTAAATTTCTTCGATCAAATTCGCTTTTACGAAGTGAGTAGCGACGAGCTTAAGCAAATTCGCCGCGACTTTCCGCAAGGCCGTTACTCTATAAAAATTGAAGAAAGCCAATTCAGTTTGCACGAATACGAAAAATTCATTGCAGATAACGACGAATCTATCGTTAAATTTACGGCACAGCGCGAACAAGCGTTTGATGAAGAATTGGCACGCTGGCACGCCAACGGACAGTTCAATTACGAACAGAAAGAATTAGCGGAAGAAACCGATGAAATAGAAATTCCTGAAGATGCTATTCGCGTAGACAGTTCAGTTTCTGGCAGCGTGTGGCAATCTTCAGTGAGTGTTGGACAAGATGTTAAAGCCGGTGATGTGTTGCTGGTATTGGAATCTATGAAAATGGAAATCAATATCACAGCACCTTGCGCGGGTAAGGTAACACATCTTTTAAAAACAGAAGGGATGCGCGTGCAAGCAGGACAAACATTGGTTGTGCTGGAAAACTGATATATAAAAATCGGATGTGAGATTGAATTTTCACATCCGATTTTGCTACAAACCTTATTGTTAATCCAATAGATATTCCCTTACCATCATTCTCGCCCTATGTAGCCTTGCCTTAACAGCCTCACGCGTTAAATTGAGCAGCAATGCTATATCATTCACCGATAGCTCTTCTATATCACGCAATAAAACCACTTCGCGATAATGTTCTGGTAACGATTGGATAGCACGCGATAAATCCTGGCGTAACTCCAGTTGATGGCTATATGTAAGCCCAGGATCATCATTAAACTCAGAAATATCATCAGTCTTTATAAACACCTTACGCATAAGGCGCATGCACTCACGTCGTACAATTGCAAATAACCAACCTGCAAATGAAGTCACCGCCCTTAAGGTTCCAATACGGTTGTAAACCAGCCACAAGGACTCCTGTACCGCATCGTCCACATCTTGTAATTTGCAGCTGACTTTTGCGTAGCGACGAATATCAGGCTGTGCCACTTTCAGCAAAGCAATAATTGCCTCACGATCTCCTTTACAGGCGGCGTCCAACAAAGCTGCATCAAAACGCGAATCGTGCTGAGTCATTTATGGCTTCTCTTTACCCGGCTCACTATCCAACCTTCGCCCCACCATGGCGCACATAGGACAAAACCCTACAAATCCCGTTAATAAAGCCGTCAAACCTGTAGCAACAATCAGGTAAGCCAAGAGCGACGCTGACATTCCCAACAGACCAAAAGCAATGGTGCAAAAACCGACGATAACACGCAACGCGCGTTCCCAACCCGGAATATTTTTACGATAGAACATAGGCTTCTCCAATGTGATTAAACAAGCACAATGCTTGTACACACTATAAGAGGAGCTAAAATTGGATTTCGGTTCGCGGGTTTAAAAAAATATTAAGCTGGGATCGTCCTATCAGCAGCCCACAACCTTAAGCGCGCAATTTGTTCCGCCATCACCACCGAAAGTGGACTGGTATTAAGTATTTCTTGCAGCAAAATTTCTGTAGTTAATTTGGTTCCACTCGCTGCTGCCGTGTACATGGCAGCAACAATTGCCTGCTCAATCTCTGAACCTGAAAAGCCATTGGTTGCGTTGGCGAGTTTGTTTACGTCAAACTCGGTAGCGAGCATATTGCGTTTGTTGATATGGATAATAAAAATATCTTTGCGCACATCGGCATCGGGCAAATCGACAAAAAATATTTCATCCAAACGACCTTTTCGGATTAACTCTGGCGGCAACTTGGAGATATCGTTGCTGGTAGCAACAATAAACACTTTAGTTCTTCGCTCTGCCATCCAGGTCAATAAGGTTCCAAGCAAACGTTGTGAAGTACCATTGTCATTGCCATCTTGAGCCATGCCTTTTTCAATTTCGTCCAACCAAATGACGCAGGGAGACATTGCATCAGCAAGCTTTAATGCTTCGCGTAAATTGCGTTCGGTTTCGCCGTGAAATTTGTTGTAGAGCGCACCAATATCCAAACGTAGTAACGCCAAGCCCCACAAACCGGCCACGGCTTTTGCAGCTAAACTTTTACCGCCACCTTGTACGCCGAGTAATAAAATACCCTTGGGCATATCGAGTTTGCTGTCTTCAGAAATAAACGCATCGCGCCGTGTGATAAGCCAGCGTTTTAGATTGTGCAAGCCGCCCACTTGGGAAAAATCTTTTACGTTTGACTCAAAGCTCATTACGCCTTCCATATCTAACAAAGCAAATTTCGCTTTATTGATATCATGCACGTCAACTTCTGATAACTCGCCATCACTCCAGATTGCCATGCGTACCAAACGACGCACATCGCTCACACTCAAACCTTGTAAATTGTTCATCAATTTTTTGAGCGTGAGATTGTCCGTTTTTACACGCACACCACCGTGTTTATCGGACCAAACTTTAGCTTCTTCGCGAATGACTTCCATGATTTTATCATCGCTTGGTAAAGCAAGCGTGTAGGAACTGCTGTAGCGCGATAATTCTGGCGGCAAACGTAATTGGAAACTTAAAAAAACCAGGGTATGCGGCATCGCAAAATGATTGAGCGCTATATCTTTTAACAAACGTACAACATTGGGTTGGTTTTCTAAAAACGGATGAATATCGCAAAGCGCGTAAATGCCGGGTTGTGTTTGATTTTTGATGTGCTTGAGCGCCTCTTCCACCTGATTTAATTCGCTGCCTTTGGGAACCAGTTGCGGGCCAAAATTAATTCGGGTTAAACCATCGGTTACGGACCAACGATGCAAATCGCGCCCCTGGTTATTGGCAACCATGGAGAGTACATCCAACGCTTTCTTTTCTTCGAAGGTTTCGATTACGACCAAAGGAATACGCGAATCGAGCAGGAGTTTTAATTCGTTGACGTCTTGCACTTGTCCCTCGCAGAGTAATTATGTTTTTTCAATGATCTTAATAGTGCCAGAACTTTTAGCTTTCAGCAGCAAAACTGATCCCAAACAAAGCCTTGCTCGTAATTTTTAGTTACAATCTGTTTTATGTTTGAACCCCGAGGTAACCCAAATGCGCCAGCTCACCGCCATTGATCAATTTATCAGCCGCGCCGACCGCGCCTTGCGCACCCTTACAGCCGCCGAGCAACACGCTGCTCGCCCTTCCCCTGCTAAAAACCTAACCGAGCATGAATTAAGTGCTGAAGAGAGGCGTCATGCCGCGGGTTTAATGCGCGTTAATCATGCAGGAGAGGTTTGTGCGCAGGCGCTTTACCAAGGCCAGGCGTTGACAGCAAAATTGCCAAACGTGCGCGCGGAGATGGAACACGCCGCTGCGGAAGAAATTGATCATTTAGTTTGGTGCCAGGAGCGTTTGGATGCATTGGGCAGCCATACGAGTTATTTGAATCCGGTTTGGTATGGCTTATCTTTCGCGATTGGCGCGGGCGCAGGCTTGATAAGCGATAAAGTGAGCTTGGGATTTGTTGCCGCAACGGAAGACCAGGTTTGCCAACATCTGCAAAAGCATTTGGAAGAGTTGCCCGCACAGGATGAAAAAAGCCGCGCGGTAGTTTCACAAATGCTATCCGACGAGGCCCGTCACGCAGATATGGCGTTAAGCGCTGGAGGCTACCGATTCCCTGCACCGGTGAAAGGACTGATGACGCTGGTATCCAAAGCTATGACTACGACAAGCTACAAACTCTAAGAATTAATTTGCCGCTAATTGTTTTTGGTTTTTATAACGCTCCGCCAAAATTTTTACGCGTTTAACGTAAGTTTTGGTTTCCTCGTAAGGGGGAATTCCGCCGTGACGGGTTACTGCACCAGCACCCGCATTGTAAGCTGCAGCAGCAAGGGCTTCATTGCCATTGAAGGTTTGCAGCAGTCCAGCAAGATACTTCACTCCACCCCTGATATTTTGCTCAGGATTGGTCGTATCAAAAACGCCCATATCTTTTGCAGTCCCCGGCATCAATTGCATTAAACCCATTGCACCTTTACGTGAGCGAGCGAGCGGGTTGAATGCAGATTCTGCGTGGATGATAGCGCGGATAAATCCAGCATCGACCTTATAAGCTTGTGCGGCCACGGCAATGGTGTCGCTGAATTCGGTGAGGTGTAAGCGGGTTTTATACCAGTCAACATTCGAGACAATGCTACATGCGTAGCAGCTGTTGTAGACCACTACTTCATATTTGGTTTTGTAGGGAGCGCTATCAGAAAAAGCCGTAGCGCCATCTTTTTTGTATTTGAATACCCGGTAGGATTCCACGTTTGTGGTGTTACTGGCAGTTTTAGCACGTTCAAGACGTTCCTGTTCTCGTTTGGCTTTCGCTTCCGCAGCCGTTCGTTTGGCCACTTCACGAACTTGCTGTTCATAATCAGCCACAGAGCTGGCCTCACTACTTATGCTGGAATCAGCCGCTACACAGCGACCCGCCATCAAGCAAGCGAACAACAAACTGTATAAAAAATGTTTTGCCACGATCAATCTCAATGCAGTAGGTATTTTGGTGGTCAGTATCCATACCAAGCCATTAGTGTAGCTCAACGAAACCGAGAGACATCTACCAAGATTCAAATTCGTGATGGATACCCACCCTCTTCAGGTACAAATTCCAGTTGACAATCCAAGCCCTAATCTTTATTTTACCAAACAGTTAATTAACCAAATGGTTTTATATGTCAGCGGATAACATCAGTACCCTATTTGCGGCGCTCGCCGATCCTACTCGACGCGCAATTCTTGAACGCTTGAGCCAGGGTGACGCCACAGTTACCGAACTAGCCGAGCCTTTCAATATGTCGATGCCCGCGATCACCAAGCATCTGAAGGTACTGGAAGGCGCTGGCCTCATTAGCCGTGGGCGCGATGCCCAACGCCGGCCTTGCCATATGGAAGCTGCCCCGCTCGCAGAAATCTCCAATTGGGTTGAGCAATATCGCCAGCTTTGGGAAGGCCGTCTGGATCAACTGGAAACTTACCTTGCTGAATTACAAAAAACCAAATCGCTTTAAGTATTCACCATTATTTATTGAGGAAAAGCCATGACCACATCCAACACTTTTACCATTAAACGCACACTCAACGCACCGCGCCAATTGGTGTGGGATGCATGGACACAAGCCGAGCACCTCGGCAAATGGTTTAGCCCTACTGCATTTACCATTAAAGTCGTGACAATGGATTTAAAACCGAATGGAATTTTTCACTATTGCATGACTACTCCAGACGGTACTGAAATGTGGGGCAAATGGATGTTTCGCGATATTAACGCACCGGAAAAATTAGTATTAATACAATGTTTTTCAAATGCGGAAGGCGGATTGGGTAGTCATCCCATGGCACCAAGCTGGCCAAAGTACACCCACTCAACAATGACATTAAAAGAAATTGATGGCAAAACAGAATTATTATTGGAATGGCAAACTTATGAAGCAACCGCAGAAGAAGTTGCAACCTTTAATAGTGCCTTCGATAGTATGACCCAAGGCTGGGGCAGCACATTTGAAAACCTGGAAAGATATTTAGCGAAAATTACGCAATAATTTTTGAGAAAACCTGTCGCAGATTTTTTTTGCGGCAGGTTAATTTGAAATACAAAATGAAAAATTAAGCAAAGCCTGGGAATAAACCTTTTAAACCACCTGCAATAAATTCAATGGCAATTGCCGCAAGTAACAAACCCATAATACGCGTGGACATGGCAATAGATTTTGCGGTGATATGTTTTGACAACCAGGGCATGGCAACCAGAGTCAACCACAAACAAACACAAACGCTCGCGATGGCTGCAAAAATTAAAACAAAATGCGACCACTCGTGCGATTGATGTGCGTAAACAATTACGGTACTGATAGCACCCGGCCCTGCGAGCAACGGAATGGTTAAAGGAACTAAAGCAATTGTTTCATCTTCCTGCAGCTGATCTACTTCGCTCGGCGCCATTAAATGTGATTGCAACATAGACAGTGCCATTAACAACAACACCAAACCACCCGCACAGCGAAACGCATTAATGCTGATACCAAGCACACTTAAAATCCATTCGCCCAATAATAAAGACACTATAAGCACACTAAAAACAGAGAGCACTGTTAAACGTATGGTAGCGCGTTTTGTTTTCGCATTTTGGCGAGCGGTAAGAATCAAAAATACGGGTATGGCGCCCAGCGGATCTACAATAGCCAGAAGACCAACAAAAAATTGCGAGTACTCTGCAAATGACAGCATAAACGTTCTCGATAAAAAGAGGATTTATGATGATTGTAGCAGTTGATTTATAGATGTAAGTTGGATGGGATACAGAACCAAAGATTAGAGCAGTTTTAGCACGCCGTGGAGACCTTGTACGACGGCTTGTTGTTGAATTTCAGTGCGGTCACCAGCGAAATGAAAACATTGCGAGTGAATAACACCTGTCGCCAACCCCCAGGCAAACCAAACAGTGCCAACAGGTTTTTCAAGGTTGCCGCCGGAAGGCCCCGCAATGCCACTCACAGCCACAGAAATTTCCGCGCCGGATAATGCAAGAACGCCCTTCGCCATTTGCTCAACTACTGCTTGGCTGACGGCGCCTTCCTCTAAAAGAGTTTGTGGATTTACTTGAAGTAATTTTTCTTTGGCTTGGTTAGCGTAACTTACTACACCGTATTCAAACCATGAGGAACTACCGGCAACAGCGGTGATTGCAGCGGCAATGCCACCTCCGGTACAAGACTCTGCGGTGGCAAGGCGCCAATTGCGGGCCAACAATTTTTCACCCAGGAGTTGACTCAATTGCAACACAGAAGGCGCTGTTGGCGAAGACATAAAATTAATTTCGTTTACTTGTTTTTTTTCAGCGACAACACCGATCTTTCTGGTTTGTCTGAACGTTCGGCAAATTGTTTTGCCAAGGCTTCGCGCTCTTTAGTCGCTTCGCTTTTGAGCGATTCAATATCGGTAACGCCGCCGCTTGTGCTGCTGTAAGAAGTTGGGCTATTCGCTGCTGCTTTGGCTAAAAATTCCAAACCGCAACGCATCAAACGCGCTTGATCGACAAACGACAAATTGGCGGGAAAATTGGCAGGATTAATTGCCGAAGGATCACGCGGATTCCCTTCCACTTGCAATACAAAACCTGATTCGTGAGTTGCTGTTCCAGCAGCCAAGTTGGCTACCCATGCATCAAAATCCATAAAATACCTGTTGGCTGGTGGTTGATTTGCGTTGGCAATTTTATCACCACTAAAACTGCCTTAATACTTGTTCGGGAATTCAAACTCAAGCTTGCGACGAACGGCGTTGCTCTTCGCGCTTTTCAATTTTTTGCTGGCGACGCAATTGTCGCTCTGGCGGCAAAGCACCAATATGCGGTTCGTTGCGGTTCTTGGCCAACTGAATTTGTTTTTGACGCTCGGCAAAACGCATTTTTTGCTCGTCCGTCAGCTTGTCATAACAACGTGGGCAGCTTACACCCGGCATGTATTGATCGGAAAGCTTATCTTCCTCGGTGATGGGATGACGGCAGCCGTGACACTGATCATAAATACCTTTCTTTAAACTATGATTAACAGCTACACGATTGTCGAAAACAAAACACTCACCTTTCCACAAACTTTGCTCTTCGGGCACCTCTTCCAAATATTTAAGAATGCCACCTTCTAAATGATAAACCTCTTCAAAACCTAACTCTTTCATGTATGCGGTAGATTTCTCACAGCGAATACCACCGGTGCAAAACATGGCCACTTTTTTGTGTTTGGCAGGATCAAGATTCTCCGCTACGTATTGCGGGAATTCACGGAAGGTTTCCGTTTTAGGATCAATAGCGCGCTCGAAAGTGCCAATGTCGTATTCGTAAGAGTTACGGGTATCAATGACCGTAACTTCAGGGTCGCTGATCAACGCGTTCCAATCTTTAGGCTTTACATAAGTGCCTACAATTTTTTGTGGGTCTATGCCGTTCACACCCATGGTGACGATTTCTTTTTTCAGTTTTACCTTCATACGATAAAAAGGTGTGCCTTCAAAAAAAGACTCCTTATGTACCAAATCAACGAAGCGCTCATCACTTTTTAAAAAGTCGAGCAAGAGATTAATCGCGTCGCGGGTACCGGAAACCGTGCCATTAATGCCCTCTTCGGCCAATAGCAAAGTACCTTTTAATTCGAGCTGATCACAGCGTTCTTTGAGACGAGGGGCGAATTCCTGATAGTCGGGCAAGGAGACAAATTTGTAGAGAGCAGCAACAACAATTTGATTCATATCTTTTCACTTGGGGGGTCAACAATGGGTACATCAAGTAGCAGCGGGCGCGCATTATAAATGCTTGTTTTTTGAACAGCCAGCAAAAACTCCTGATCTATATCAAGAATGATCGTGTTTGGAGCCACCCATACAATTTGATGATGCAGGTACCGCACCAGATGATGCCCATTCGTCTGGACTAAACGTGTGTAAAGCTAAGGCATGCACACCGCTTTTCAATTCATCAGCCAGGCAAGCATATATTGCCTGATGACGCTGCACCTGACGCTTGCCCACAAAACTGTCTGCAGCCAAGACTACTTTAAAATGGGTTTCTGAACCCGGTGGCACCGAATGCATATAGCTCTCGTTAAGCACTTCCAAATGGGCAGGTTTAAAGGTATCTGAAAGTTTAGAGATTATGCGATTTTCGACGGGATTCATGCGACACCTCGCGTAAAGCGTTATAAAAACTGAGCGGCTAAGGCCAAAAAAAACTGCGGTATTCTACTGGATAAAGACTAGACTGTGGGAACCTGATTGCGCTCGGGAACAAATTCTTAAGCTTGTCAGTCTCAGATGCAATGCACCGGTTATAGCAAAACATTTAAAGCTAAAGGTTGCAGATAGACACCAAAGTGACTGACATTTTACCCGTATTAAAGCTGGCACCAATAAGTGACGAAGTTTTCCCCTTAGAACGTCACTGATACTTAGCAGTAAATTAGAGATAAACATGAGCTTACATAAAATTTTCGTAGACAGACGCCGAGGCGAGGACCGCAGGCTAGACAATGACCCATGCAGGAATATGCCGATTGATATTTACCACCGCAAGCGCCGTAAGTCGACTGATCGCAGACACCCCCAGCGCACCCTGGCAGATGACTACCAAGCCTATCTGGGCGATATGGAAAGCAAAGCAAGACATTAAGCTTTAAAAAAGCCCCGCAAAGTGACCCTTGCGGGGTAAGTCAAAGGAGGACCAATAAACTCCACAAAAAAACTGTAACAGTCAGAAACCTGCTTTAAGTTTTACTTTCGTAAAAACTCCAACCAATTCCTGAAACCTAGATAGCAAATGCGCCGTTGCTGGCTTTTGCCGGAATCAAAGTCGGTACGCAACCTGTATCAAGCTGATAAAGTTGCTCCACTGCTTGCATTAGTTTCGGGATAACCGCTGCTGGCGCAATGGACACCACACAACCGCCAAACCCGCCCCCGGTCATGCGAGCTCCCGCTTTACCTTCCCCGGCTGCTTGCAGTATTTCCACCAATCGATCAATTGCTGGCGTAGTCACGTTAAAGTCATCGCGCATGGAAATATGCGATTCAGCCATCACCCGCGCCAGGGTTGTCATATCGCCTGAACTCAAGGCTTCAGCCGCTAATAAGGTACGTTCATTTTCGGTGAGCACATGGCGTGCGCGACGAAAACTTAAATCGTCCAATTTACCTTCCGCAGCTACAAATTGCTCCAAACCAACCCCGCGCAAGCTTTGCTGTCCAAAAAAGGCTGCCGCTGCTTCACACTGGGCGCGGCGCTGATTGTATTCGCTATCAACCAAACCGCGTTTTACGCCGCTATGTACTATAAGAATTTCCCAGTCGCGCGGGATAGAAACACTGCGTGTTGATAAATCCTGGCAGTCAATTAAAAGCGCACTACTTTCCTGGCCGCGGGCTGAAATCAGTTGATCCATAATGCCGCAGTTACAGCCTACAAAGTTGTTCTCGGCAGCTTGGCCAACCAGCGCGGCATCTGTGGGGTCGATAGATTCATCGCTCAATTCAGTGAGCGCTCGCACGACCGCAACTTCCAACGAAGCCGAACTACTCAGACCTGCGCCCGCAGGTACGTTACCGGATATCAATAAATTGCCGCCCTTAAGGCGATAACCTTTTTTCTTCAATTCCTGAATCACACCGCGCACATAATCAGACCAGGACGCAGCAGGATCTTGTTGCATCGGTTCATCCAAATTAATGACGACGCCTTGCGACTCAAAATCGCGTGCGACAACATGCAATTCACGATCATTGCGAGCAGACGCGGCGATCCAGGTGCTGTAATTAATAGCTGCTGGCAAGACAAAACCATCGTTATAGTCTGTGTGCTCTCCAATCAGGTTTACTCTTCCGGGTGCCTGAACAATCAATTCAGGCGCTTGGCCAAAGGCGGCCGAATAAAATTCACTGAGCTGTTCTTTATTTAATACGCTCACTCGCAATTACCTCATACGAAAATGGACAGGACTTTGTTGACGCAAGCGTTCTGCGGCTTGCTCGGGTGATAAATCGCGTTGGGGTTCACCCAACATTTCATAACCCACCATAAATTTGCGCACACTCGCGCTGCGCAATAACGGAGGATAAAAATGTGCGTGGAGCTGCCAGGCGCTTGAATCCTGGGCATTGAAAGGAGCGCCATGCCATCCCATAGAATAAGGAAAGGAACACTCGAACAAATTGTCGTAACGCGCTGTTATATCACGCAAAATCTGCCCCAAACTCACTTGTTCGGTTTCAGTTAACTCGGTGATACGCGCTCGCGCATGCTTGGGAAGCAACAAGGTTTCAAACGGCCAGGCAGCCCAAAAAGGAACTACAACAAGCCAATCTTCGTTTTGCACTACTACCCGCTCCGCAGCGGCTATTTCTTTATGGGCATAATCCAGAAGCAGCGATTTGCCTTCTTTTGAGTGAAAGGCGCGCTGGTTGTCATCTTCTTTCTGTACCAGTGTAGGCAGTTGGGTTTGCGCCCAGATTTGACCATGCGGATGGGGATTGGAGCACCCCATCACTGCACCTTTGTTTTCAAAAATTTGTACCGATGGATAGTCTTTGCCTAGATCAGCCGACTCGTTCATCCAGGTTTTAATAACCGCCAAAATCTCTTCGTCATTTAAGAGAGGCAAGGTTTTGCTGTGATCGGGCAAAAAGCAGATCACGCGGCTGGTGCCGTGTTCAGCTTTAATCTGGAACAAAGGATCGACAGATTCAGGCGCAGCCGGTACTTCTGGCATAAGCGCGGCAAAATCATTGGTAAACACAAAAGTTGTTTTATAAACAGGGTTCAGCTCACCGCCCACGCGCGTATTGCCGGGGCACAAATAGCAGTTAGGATCATGAGCCGCACTTTCTGGCCACTGGTTAGGCTCTTGCTGGCCTTGCCATGGGCGCTTGGTTCTGTGTGGCGAAATAAGCAACCACTCACCCGTCAAAGGATTAAAGCGGCGATGGGTATGTTCGTTGACCGAAAACTCTTCTGGATTCATATACTACATTGTCCATATAAATATGATAAATAAACAATGGGCGTAATTTACCTGAAAAATTTGTGAAGTACAATCACATTCGAATTTAGGCGCTAACCCCCTTCATGGAAAGAAACACCCAGAAGCATCAACTTCTGAGTGTTTTACTTCGAACAACTTATTGTGGGGAAAGTTCGATTAGGGTGAGAAATGAGGGAGAAACTAGGGAAAGAAACGGTGTGCGGCGACAATACCCCAAACTACCGCTAACAATATGAGACTGGTAAACACTAAGGCAGAGCCAATATCTTTGGCGCGCCCTGAGAGTTCGTGACGTTCAGAGCCTGTCCGATCCACCACGGCTTCTACAGATGAATTCGCCAATTCCGCCATCCACACCCAGAAAATACTGGAAAGTAACAAGATCAATTCAATATGGGTGGTCGCCAACCAAAAAGCCACGGGGGTAAGGATTAAACCCAACACCACCTCCTGCCTGAACGCAGCCTCAAATTTCCAGGTAGCTGCAAAGCCCTTCATCGAATAACCAAACGCATCAATGATACGGGCGATTCCGGTTTTACCAGGTTTACTCATTCCAATTCTCCACACTTTTTTTGATAAGCCTTTGTTAGGCCAATTTTTAAGTTAGCGACCCTAGAATCAGGCGATGACACTAGTTTGTCACGGTTAATTCATCTGTTCTTCATCGAAAAGTAATAGGCCGGTGATATTTCTGGCGGTGTAACAGCTCAAGGGCGTGAATGATGAATGCTTTTAACCAAGACGTCTATCACTCAAAACCACAACCTGCCCGGGAAATGTTACTGCCGTGAATTATTACAGCGAGATATGACAAGCGCCTTTCAGCGCAAACATATTTTTATAAACATTTATGACAGGTAGCCCTATGAAAATACTTTATGGTGTTCAAGGAACAGGAAACGGTCACGTTACGCGCGCGCGCATTATGGCCAAAGCGTTTGCTGCAAAAGGCGTACAGGTTGATTGGGTGTTTTCTGGTCGTCCCCGTGAAGATTTTTTTGATATGCAAGCCTTTGGTGATTTTCAATCCTACCGTGGTTTAACCTTCGCAGTTAAAAGCGGACGTATTCTCTATTTAAAAACAGCCTTGCAAGCTAATTTAATGCAGCTTAACGATGATATTAAAAAAGTGAATGTTGAAGGTTACGATCTCATCATTAATGATTTCGAACCTGTGTCTGCCCATGCCGCAAAACGCGCAGGCAAAAAAGTGATTGGAATCTCGCACCAAAATGCTTTCCTGCACAAAATTCCCAAGAAAAATAACAACCTGGTCACCGATTGGTTTATGCAAAATTTTGCACCTGTGACCCAAGCTATTGGCTTGCATTGGCACCACTTCAACCAACCCATTTTGCCACCCTTAATTGAACCTTCGCACTATCCTAACGAATCACTGCACAAACATTATTTGGTTTATTTACCTTTTGCTGGGCTCGACGATATTTTGCCGCAGTTGCGTAAATTTCCCGATTACGAATTTTTTGTTTACCAGAATGTTCCCCAGGCAACGGATGATGGACACATTCATATTCGCCCCTTTTCACGCGAAGGCTTTCAAAAAGATTTGCACCGCTGTGAGGGAGTTATATGCAGCGCAGGTTTTGAATTACCGAGCGAAGCAATTCAACTCGGAAAAAAACTTCTTGTACAACCTGTAGCAGGACAAATGGAACAAGCTTCTAACGCCCTCGCACTTACGCAACTGGGTTATGGTTCTTCCACCAATTTATTAAACGAAGCTGCGATTGGTCGTTGGTTGCCGCTCATGAAACCTAATCCAATTATTTATCCGGATGTTGCAAATAAATTAGTGGATTGGTTACTAAAGACCGGCGGAGAAAATTTTGAAGAATTGCAGCAATCGTTATGGCGCGACATGCCTGCCCCCAACGAAATATTTTCAAAGACGGCGCACGCAAAATAAAACAGAGTAAGCAAAATAAACAGAGTAAATTGACGTCTCAGCGATCTTTAAAATCGTGGATGTAAAAAAGCGTAAGTTGGTGAGCTAGCGCACTTACTAAAAATCGCTGTCACGGCATTCTGAGCCTGCACAACCGGGGCGACCCAAAAAGTGAAGCAAAAGGATTAGCTTCACATTCGATTACACGCAAACAACAGGGAAAATAATAAATTCTTAGTTGAACTTATTCGACATTCACTTTTGCTCGTGCTGATTTGATTGTTGAACGAATCGTTTTACCGTCCATACGTTTTTGTTTTGAACTGTAAGTAGGTTTAGTGGCACGCCGGTCTTTTACAATTTTAATTGCGTCCACCACGATTTCCCGTAAACGCTCCAAAGCATCGGCACGATTCATTTCCTGAGTGCGATGACGCTGGGCCTTGATAATTAAAACGCCATCACCTGAAATACGCTTGTCATCCAACGCGAGTAATCTCGATTTACAAAATTCACTGAGTGAAGACTTATGAATATCAAAACGCAAATGTATCGCACTCGACACCTTGTTGACATTTTGCCCGCCAGCACCTTGCGCTCGCATAGCCGTGAGCTCAATTTCGTGCAGGGGAATATGAACATGGGAATTGATGATGAGCACTACGCAACTACTCCAGTGCACAGGTTTGAATGGCCTGCGTCTTCGTCTTTTCGTCAATCAAAATTGGCTGCAAGCGACTATCGAAGCGAATCTGGTAGGAACACCAGCGTACAATAATTGCCCCCAGGATTAAGCCCGCAAAAGCACAGAGCGCGGTTAATCCATCACCCAAATTTTGTTGGTGGGCAATGAATGTAGACGCAATCATTGCCAGCAAAGGCACCATGTAAACAAACAGCGAACCATTTGCAATTACCTCATCGGGGACACCAATTTGCACTTGGTCACCCAATTGATATTGCGCTGAATCACGCCCGTCCAACAGCACCCACAAACGCGAAGCGCTAGCTCCCCATTTCGCCAGCATGCTATGACCACAACCTTTTTGCGCCTGGCATGAACCGCAAGCGGAACGCTGAATGGTTTCCACCCAGAGTCCTTCAGGTTCGATAGCGACAATTCGGCCAGTTTCAAGAAGCATGTGAAGCACCTGGATGCGGAAGAGAAAATTTACAGACGATCTGAAAATGAAAACGGGGCTAAAGCCCCGTGATATTTTGCGCGATTTTTGCGGCGGCGGCGACCGGTATTTCACCGACCACACTGACCCTGTAGGTTACATCCTTCACAACCAGTCGCGACATATAAGCCAAGGTTGCTCCACGCTTGCCTGTGCCTTCAGGTACAAAACTCGTGGTTGCTTCAATAAAAATACTAAAGGTAGTTAATCCATCAGTGTACATAAGCATGGATTGACCATTTGCCAGTTTACGCTGGCCGGCGAACACAAACCCCGGTGGCGCCCAACCGACATTCCACGCAGATGGCTTGGTAAATTCGGTGGGGTTACAAGGCGTTACGTCAGCCACAGCTTTGTGTTCACGCAATAAACTTTTGGATTTGAATTGGTTGAAGTCAGGATCCAACTCAATTGAAATAAATTGATAGCGTTCAAGTGGGCGCGCAGTTTCATCTATCAACCAGGACTTAAGTACCAGCCCAGTCTCTTCATCAATATTCAGGAGATATCCGTAACGATAGGGATCTTTAGGGATCACCTGCAAACCGCGCGACCACCGCCCGGCAACACGTTCGCGCCCACGGATTTCAAATTGGTAGAGCTGATCCATTTTTATCAGGGTTTTACCAAGCGAAGCAAAACTACCTTGAAGCAATTCGTCACCCATAGCCTTGCAATCGACTCGCTGCCCATCGCGCACGATCACACGCTCAGGGCCATTCAAAAACAGGAAGCGATCATGCTCAATACCGTTTTCAATCCAATGCTCTACACGAAAGCTTTGCAGCTCACTGGTTTGATTTTGATAAGTGAAAGAACCACGGTAATTAATGCGGGCAGCATCTTGTGACATCTTGCTTAAGAGCAACTGCACGGTAGGTAAACTGTTGAGCGAGGGATTTTGCGTAGCGACTGTTTGAGCTTGGACTGATGTAGTTATCGCCAATACGAAAGACGATAACCACAAGGACATTTTGGGCATAACTTATTCTTCATCAGTAATGATTACACGCGCATAAGGTAATACACCTTGGCCAGAGTTCATAGCCGCATTATCAGAA